>CAYXDG010000017.1:0-50939 GCA_964463655.1 uncultured Dactylococcopsis sp. | reverse complement strand
CCCAATGCCAACTATGGTGGCGCACAAAAAGTAATCATTAACTTGATTCAAGAATTTAGTAAAGAAAATATTTCTATCGATCTTTTATTAGGAAAAGCAGAAGGTATTTATCTTGATCAGATTCCTGAAACTATTAATACAGTTAACTTAGATAGTAGTCGGCTTATTAAAACATTACCCAAACTGGTTAATTATCTCAAAAAACAGAAACCCGATGTCTTGATGTCAACGCCAGCCGTTGCTAACGTTGTTGCTGCTATGGCTAAAAAACTATCTGGGATTTCTACAAAATTAATCCTGAGAGAGGCTATCCACTATAGCACAGAAAAAGATAACGTTTCCTTTAGAAAACAACCCACTTTTTGGATAGCGCTTCGTCTGGTTCCCCTAGTTTATCCTTGGGCAGATAAAATAATTGCCGTTAACCCCAAACTTGCAGAAGATATCGCTAAAGTTACTAACATTTCTTCCGAAACAATTTATCCAATTAATAACCCAACTATTACCCCAACTGTACTTAAAAAAGCAAAAGAGCCAATCCAAGAAACTTGGTTTCAAGAGATTGATCGAGACAAAAACTATATTATTCTTGGTGTCGGTCGTTTAGCAAATCAAAAAGATTTTCCAACCTTAATTAAAGCCTTTTCCATTATTAGAAAACAATATCAAGCTAAATTAATTATATTAGGAGAAGGAGAAGATAGAAGTCAACTTGAAAGTTTAATCAGCGATCTTAACTTAACCACAGATGTAATATTACCAGGATTTATATCTAATCCCTATGCTTATATGGCAAAAGCGTCTATATTTGTTTTATCATCTGCATGGGAAGGAAGTCCCAACACTTTAGTAGAAGCAATGGCTTGTGGAACACCTGTCGCATCTACTGATTGCTTAAGCGGCCCCCGTGAAATCCTTGAAAATGGTAAGTATGGTAAGCTAGTTGAAGTTGGCGATTATGAAGCATTAGCAGACGCAATTATTCAAACTCTTATCTCTGAAAATGACATTGAAAGTTTAAAAATGAGAGCTAAAGATTTCTCAGTTGAGAATATTGCACAAGAGTATTTAAGTGTTTTGCTCAAGAAATAATCACTCATTTGTTTATTGTTTCTTGATTAAGAGTTAGGTATTGATAATAAATATTATTTGCTTTATTGATTAAATCTTTTAATTTAGAGCTATTGTGAAGTTCATTTAATAATTCTTCTTTTCTTTCTTTGCGTTCTAAAGAAGGACGTGGAATCCCCTGTTCATTAAGCTGATTATTATTAATTTTTCGTTGAAAAGATTCCATGTTTTCAAAACATTTATTGACATTATCATTTGTATGGTTGAATACTTCAAATTGAGTATTAAAATGCTGGTTGACTTTTTTAATAACTTTTCCAAAATCAGTAGTAACTTCCTCAAAGGTCACGGTAACAAAGTATTGGTTGTAGGTCATCAACTTTTCATGAAAATAAATCCAATACTTGCATCCTTTTTCTAAAGAAATACAAGGCTCTCGAATCACAAAAGAAATAACTGCTTCTTGCGGACAGCGAATTAATAAAATAGTAGGAAT
Organism: uncultured Dactylococcopsis sp.; assembly: GCA_964463655.1. Taxonomy (GTDB): domain Bacteria; phylum Cyanobacteriota; class Cyanobacteriia; order Cyanobacteriales; family Rubidibacteraceae; genus Halothece. The sequence goes on along the minus strand of CAYXDG010000017.1, from coordinate 49,372 downwards.
GTTAAATTTGTATGCGATTAAAAATTGTGTAATAGAATGTTTATGATGAGCAATTTGTAATGGTTTCGCTTGAGCCAGCTTAAATGCCTGAAAAGCAAAGGTATTAGCAGAACGAGGAAAACCCTCTATCACTATATCTGTTTCAGAATCAGCTATTGTCCCATAACCATCACCGAATTTTGTTAACAATAAATATAAAGGGGGATAATTCATCGTTAGATAGCGAACATCATACCTCAATTGCCTCAACTTACACTTCAAATTCATGGTAGGTACAACTCATAAAAATGTTTAACTATATTAAACCCTATCACATCCTTATGCTTCACAATCGCTATCAATACGCAGGAGGAGAAGATAGTTCAACCTTAGCGGAAGTAGATGTTCTCTCTCAATTTGGACATCAAGTAACATTAATGGAAAAGCATAATGATGAAATTAAAGAGTATTCTAGATTAGAAAAACTCAATCTCTTTTTCAAAACTGCTTGGAATCCTACAGAATATTTTAAGGCGCGATCGCGCTTCCAAGAAATCCAACCTGACTTAATCCATGTTCAAAACTTTTTCCCCCTATTTTCCCCTTCAATTCATGCTGCTGCTACATCCTTAAACATTCCCACAGTACAACATTTACGCAACTTTCGCCTTGGCTGCTTAAATGGCTACCTATTACGCAAGGAAAACATCTGTGAAGCCTGTGTGGGAAAAAATCCTTGGCGAGGCGTAGTTTATCGTTGCTATCGTAATTCCGTTCCCGCGTCTCTTGCAGTTTGGCATCTGATTACTTACAACCGTTGGCGCAACACTTGGGAAAAGGATGTCGATGCGTTTATTACTCCCAGTCAGTTTTCCGCCCAAAAACTTATAGAAATTGGTATTCCAGAAAATCGTCTTTATGTTAAACCAAATGTTACTCCTGATCCACTTTTAGAGGGAACAATTCCACAGTTTCCAAAACAACCCACCTTTTTATTTATTGGTCGCTTATCCCCTGAAAAAGGAGTAATGACACTATTAAAAGCATGGGAAAAATTAGGCGAACTCCAATGGCAATTAAAAATTGTCGGTGATGGACAACAACGAAAGGAATTAGAACAGTTTGCACAGGAAAAAACACTTACTAATGTTCATTCTCTTGGCTACCAACCAAAAGCGCAAGTTATAGAACATATTAAACAAGCCACAGCCATTGTTCTTCCTTCCCAATGGTATGAAACTTTTGGGCGAGTTGTGATTGAAGCCTTTGCTTGTGGTCGTCCAGTTTTGGTTTCTAATTTAGGGGCTTTAGCGGAATTAGTGCAAGATCAGGAAACAGGTTTTTTGATTACTCATAATGATGTTCAAAGCTGGGTTGAGTCTTTAAAATGGAGTGGAAATCATCCTCTGGAAATGGAAAAGATGGGAAAAAAAGCCCGTCAGATTTATCAGGAAAACTATACACCTGAAATCAACTATCAGCAGATGATAAAGATTTATCAAACTATTTTACAGTAATAGCTTCACATTCATTTAAGTAGGTAGTCCTAATTTAATTAGGGTTTGCTGAAAAAGTCTTGATCAGTGCCCAGTCAAATCCGACTTCGTAAAAAACACCCCTTTTGAATTGACTTATATCTATGATTTAATTACTTATCATAGAGTTTAATTGAATAAAAACTCGGTTTTTCCAAAAAAGACAAAAAAGAAGAAAATATCTCCTCTTTGACAACTTGTTTAAATTCATTACTAAAAAGGTTAGGGCAATCGCTGTTTCTGAAGTATTAGGTAGTTTAGTCGTAATTAAATTGAGTCCAAATCTTCTTTTCCCTTGACCAAATTTTCCTTCGATACCATTTCTAATTTTTTCATCAATTTGTGCTTGTTTCTTTTCGGTCAAACTGATGTTTTTTGGGGGACGACCCAGACGGGGACCACTCATTCTAATCCCTCGTTCTTTACACCAATTTCGATTTTCTCGCTTTGCGATAAATTTTATCGACATGGACAGATTCTGGGTAAGATCCTGTATGAGATTTAAATGCTTCTACTTGTGCTATCAAATCTTTTGACTCATTGAAATTATCCCAGCTTATATGGTCTAAAAAAACAAAACCATTGTCAGAACTTGCTGAAAGTTTTGCTCCAAACTCGGTTCCCTGTCTGGCTTGTTTTCTGTAAGTTCTTGGCTTAGCTTTTAACTTACTTTTTTGCGTTTTATACAGCTTATCAATTACTTTTTCTGTGTGTTCTCTGGCTTCATTCAATAGCCCTAAATCGGTTGGATACTTAATATCAGCAGGAGTACAGGTCGCATCTAAGATTAATTTTCCTCGATTTTTCTCTTTTTTTTCCGTAAAATTTTGAGCATAATCTTTTTCAAATTCTGACCAAGGAATTATTTGAGCAAGAATTACCCAACGATTCTCCTGTGACAATCTAATGGCTGAGTTTTTCTCAAAGTCATTTGTCGAGTTTGGCTGTGACTTTAGATACATTTTCTTAGGTCGCCTTCAAGGAAGTGCAAGGGTTTTGCTCGATTTTACCCCATTTCTGCCCTTTAAAGGACCTCTTGAAGGGACTCAAACCTTGATCAGTCCTGATTTCTGGATTTATTCAGCAAACCCTAATTAGAAGTTTGTCAGTCTCAGGGGTATTGAACCCCATCGACTAACCCACCTTAGATGAGGGGCTGTTTTTCGACTGGAGCGACGCAGCGAAGCGAGGAAGTGAAGATTTCCTCAAAAGTTTAGACGTTCCGTCCAACGGCAGCACGTTGGCGCGAGGGGCGATTTCTGTAAATAACCTATTAGGAGGTAACAGGACTCAGTTGAAACAACCGAAAGTGCGATCGGTTGCTAGATATTTTCTAATTCAAAGTTTAGGCACTTCTTAACGCCACAATTGGATCAAGTTTAGCAGCTTGACGGGCAGGAATTACCCCAAAAGATAAACCAACGCCAGCAGAAACGCTGACAGCAATGATAACAGCAGGAACAGAAATTTGGGCAGGGAGTGGGGAAATTTGACCCGCAATTAAAATGATACCTCCCCCAATAATTGTGCCGAACAAACCCCCTAAAACGGCAAGAATTGTTGCTTCAATTAAAAATTGAGCGAGGATATCTTTTTCTCTTGCGCCAAGCGCTTTTCTCAGTCCGATTTCTTGGGTTCTTTCGGAAACAGAAACCAGCATAATATTCATAACACCAATCCCGCCAACTAACAAAGAAATACTTGCGATCGCCCCTAACATGACGGTTAAACCACCCGTTACTCTCCCCACGATATTTAGGATATCTTGTTGACTTCGTACTGTAAAATCATCTTTTCCTGTAATATTGTGTCTCAGTCGGAGTAAGTTTTCAATTTGAAATTTAGCAGCGCGGATGGTTTTTTCATCCTGTGCAGAAACAGCAATAAAAGTGAGGCTCATTCCATAAACCGATTGCTGACCAACAATTTGATTCGCCATTGTGTTTAAGGGAATATAAACCACATCATCTTGATTGTTTCCTAAAAAAGACCCTTTGGCTTCCATAATACCAACGACTTCAAAGCTAACATTTTTGATCCGAATTTTTTTCCCGATCGGGTTTTCTAAGCCAAATAATCGGTTAGCAATTTCTGAACCTACAATGGCAATGCGACTATTTTTTTCTAAATCAATATCCTGAACAAAACGCCCTTGTGCAACTTCAAAACTGCGAACCCCGAGAAATTCTGGCGTTACCCCATAAACCGAATTATTGGTATTTTTTCCTTGATAAGTAATCACTTGGCTATTTGTAATTTGGGGTGCTACACCCTCTATACTAGGAACTTGTTGCGCGATCGCCTTCGCATCCTCATAAACCAAAGTCTTGGGAACATCAAAAGTCGTTTGACGTTCTTCTCTCGAACCTGGAGCCACAAATAAAACATTCGGACCGAGAGATTGAAACTCGTTTTTTGCCAATTCTTGCGCTCCCTGACCGATCCCGACCATCGCAATCACGGACGCATTACCAATAATAATTCCTAACATGGTCAAGCTACTACGAAGTTTATTAGCGGTTAAAGTAGTCGTTGCCATGCGGATCGTTTCAATTAGTTGCATGGTTGTATAATTTAATTAATCTTGGAACAATTTTATTATAACGAATGTAGCTGATGCAAAATACTCGCTTAAACTTACTCTTAAATAGCTTATCTAGTCAACTGCGACAGTTTTTCCTCAATCCTTGGCGTAAAATTGCTTTACTCCTGATTAGTTTATTGGTTGGGATTTTTATGGGAGTCGTGATCGTTACCAGTGCTGGTCAAAGGGGACGTTTAGATATTCTTGTTGCTGCGGTTTTACTCATTCTTACCGAAACAATTAGTTGGTTTGCTTATCGAAATGTTTCTCAAAATCGTAGCCCAAATTCTAGTTTTTTTGAATTTCTCAATGTCTTTAAAATTGGTGTCATTTATAGTTTATACATTCAAGCGTTTATTTTAGGGTCTTAAAATCATGATATAGCGTTTCCACCCTCACTCTTGGGAGTAAGGGTCATAACTGTGAGAATTGCTGTATAATGACTTAGGGTAATTGTCACTAAGCAAGAGAAAAAACTGTGGTTCCTTTACGCGATCAAAACCCAATTAAAATTACCCCTTATGTTACTTATGTCCTCATTGGGCTTAACATTATTATTTTTTTATACGAAATTAATCTGAACCCTCCCGAATTAGAACTTTTCTTTCATCTTTATGCGGTTGTTCCCAAAGAGTTAACTGCGAGTTTTCAGGGAATTGATGTTGGACAACCCATTCCCGAATGGCTGACTTTAATTACTTCCCAATTTTTACATGGGGGAATCCTCCATTTAGGGGGAAATATGCTTTATTTGTGGGTGTTTGGCAATAATATTGAGGAAGTTTTAGGACGAATGCGTTTTGTGATTCTTTATCTGGCTTGTGGCTTGCTAGCTAGCTTAGCGCAATGGTTCTTTTCCTCACAATCTGGCGTACCTTCTTTAGGGGCAAGTGGGGCGATCGCTGGTATCATGGGAGCTTATGTATTACGCTTCCCTAAAGCAGTCGTCGTCACTTTTATTCCCATCTTTTTTATTTTTGGACCGACTCTTCGTTTACCTGCAGTTTTCTTTCTCGGTTTTTGGTTTGTCCAACAAGCCTTTTATAGTGTAGCCAGTTTGAATGCGCCTGCTAATATTGGTATGGAAGGTGGTGGGATTGCTTACTGGGCTCACGCGGGAGGATTTGTCTTTGGTGCAATTTTGGGCCCGCTTTTGGGATTATTAGATAAGGATAATCAAGACACTTATTATTAATGAATCATTCCCAGAAGATGAAAAGATTATTTTGTTTTCACCATTGACGGGTCGGATTCGTTAAGTTAGGATAAGCCAACCGATCGAGCAGAAATAATTCATGATGACCCCAAATGAACTTTTAATGTTAGTTGTTCTCCTCAGTCCAGGCATTTTACTCTCTGTGATTGTCATGGTAACCTTTGCAGAAGGGGGCTAAAAACACACTTCGCCCCCCAAACTTGGGGGGTTTCTTGACATCCCAAGTAGGGCTTTAGGCTTTAATCAACTTGGCAAGACGTTCTAAACCTTTTTGAAGGGTTCTTAGGTCAGTAGCATAAGATAAACGAATACAGGAATCATTTCCAAAGGCGATGCCAGGAATCGTTGCAACTTGCATTTGTTCTAAAAGTTCTTTCGCAAAATCAAAAGAGGTTTTCCCAGTTTTACTAATATCTAAAAACAGATAAAATGCCCCATAAGGAATGGAAAAACTGACTTCGGGAACAGAGGAAAGCATCTCTAAAACCACTGTGCGACGTTCTGTGAAAGCAGCTTGCATCTGCGAGATCGCGTCCTGAGAGCGGGGGTCTTCTAAGGCTGCGATCGCTCCGTATTGAGCAAATGTACAGACATTTGAGGTACTATGGCTCTGAATAGTGGTCATGGCTTGAATAATCTCTTCCTTGCCTGCGAGATAGCCAACACGCCACCCCGTCATCGCGTAGGTTTTCGCAAAGCCACTACTGACGAAAGTTCGCGCAAAGATGTTTGAGTTGAGACTGCCAATGCTAATATGTTCAGCATCTTCATAGAGAATTTTTTCATAAATTTCATCAGACACCACCAATAAATCGTTTTTTACAATGACATCGGCTAGCTGAATCAGTTCCTCTCTGGAATAAACCGCACCAGTGGGATTGCTGGGAGAATTCAGGATGAAGAGTTTTGTTTTCTCCGTGATTCTCCCTTCCAGTTGGGAAGCAGTGATTTTATATTCCTGCTCAGCAGTGGTGGGAATAATCACAGGAATCCCTCCCGCCAGTTTTACCATTTCTGGATAGCTTAACCAGTAGGGAGCGGGAATAATCACCTCATCACCCGGGTTAACCAGCGCCAGCATCAGATTAAACAGAGAATATTTCCCGCCATTGGTGACGATGACTTGCTCAGGGGAATAAGATAAATTGTTGTCAGTGTACAGTTTCTGCGCGATCACGCTACGAAGTCTGGCTTCCCCTGCGGCCGGCCCGTAACGAGTTTTTCCTTCGTCTAACGCCTGTTTTGCTGCTGCTACTACATGGCTGGGAGTATCAAAATCTGGTTCACCAGCGCTAAAACTACAGACATCTAAGCCGTCTGCTTTCAGGGCTTTTGCTTTGGCTGCGATTTCAAGGCTCAATGAAGGGGTTACTTCGCTAACACGACTGGCTATCAAGGTATCACGCGATCGGCTCACACCGTCCTCCCATCTCTTTTTTCTAAACGACTCTCTTTAATAGTGTGTCAGACAATGATACCCTATTGCAGGGAATTTGTATCCTTAGTCATATTTTCCCCCCTTCTTAAGGGGGGAGCGGAAAACTGATCTCTTATTAGCGGTGGACAAACAACAAAAAACTAAGAACTAAGAACTAAGAACATTATTAATTATTTAACCGCCACTAACAGGAGGAATTAAAACAACTTCGTCCCCATCTTCTAATCTAGTCTCTGGAGAAACCAAGTTCAAATTCACCCCAAATCGGGTCACTTCTCGCCACTGTTCAAGTTGGGGATGTTCCTGCAAAATTTTATCTAAGACAGCTTTTACTTCCGTCTGCGGGGGAAACTGTTGCTGAATTTCTTCTATCCCGTAAGCCTCTTGGTAGGCTGCAAAAAGTTTGATCGTTATGGTGATTTGATCTGACATAGCAGATAGCTGTTTTTATTTGACAATTATACAATTTTTCTGATCCGATTAAACCCAAGATTGAGCCAAAACCGTAAGGCTTGCCAATTTTTTAATCCGACAACCACACGAGATTCTTGATATTTTGCTCTAACAGCAAGCTGTTCTAAAAACTGGATTAGCTCTTTTCCTAAACCTTGTCTTTGAAACTGTTTCAATAAAAACAGACTTCCAATGTCTGATGTTTTGAATGGTCAGCGTATTTATAGCAGTCCACAATTAGGTTAGGACGTTTAATGTGGCTGGGAGTGCGACCGTCTCGGTCGCTACTATTCTCCAGAATGTCCTAAATAAAACCTGTAGCGCTATATCAGATTGATATGCGGACGGGGAATGAACAGGAAGTTATAGCTTATCCTAGTCCTGATGAACTCTGGAATCTGACTTATAGCGTTTCAACTGTCATGGAAGCTGTTTCCGAGTGGGAGTCCTCTTATAACATTAAGATAGATTGTTAGAATTAGCTTGAAATGTCCTGTCGCTCAACCTTAAATTATGGCTACCTTTTCTCCAGACCGTAAACGTCGTATTTTTGAACATCTAAATCTCACCACTGATTTTATTTCTAACCAAGATAACAGTTCTAATTCTATGGATGCGCGAAAACAACGCATCATGGAACATATCGAGAGAACTCGCGGTTAGTCACTTTCTAACTTCTCCTTGGGGGTGCGTGGTGAAGCCCCCCGATTTGGGTCTAAAATCCGATTAATTTTGCGTAATTGGTCAGCTGTCCCCATACAAAACAGCAAGTCTCCCGCTTCTAAAATTTCATCAGCAGTGGGGCCACCAATCAATGTCCCGTCGGGTCGTCGAATTGCCACCACCAACGCCCCCGATTTTTCTCTCAATTGCGCTTGACTCAGGGTTTCTCCCACATGAGGACAACTTTCAGGATCAAGAAGCACTTCTTCAATGTAAAATGAGCCTTCACTTCCTGCTAAGATGCCATCAACAAAGTCCATGACTTGCGGACGCAAAGCAGCAGCAGCTAATCGTCTTGCGCCAGTGATATGAGGAGAAACCACCGCATCAGCACCAGCCCGTTGTAACTTTTGAACAGCTTCTTCCGTATTGGCTCTCGCGATCGCCCGAACATTGGGATTGAGAGTCTTTGCTGATAAAATAATATAGAGATTTTCTGCATCAGTAGATAACGCTGCCACCAAGCAAACCGCATCCTGAATTTTGACCTCGATTAAGGTTTCGTCTAAGGTCGCATCTCCTTCTACTACTAAATAATTCTCATTACGGGCTATTTCTGCACGTTCGGGAGAGCTATCAATGACCACAAAGGGAATCAACTCAGACTGAAATTCACGGCAAATTTGCTTTCCCATGCGCCCAAAACCACAAACAATATAGTGAGAAGTTAGTAGATCAATCAAGCGTTTTCTTTGCCTCAGTTGAATGCCTCTTTGAAAATACCCTTGAATAATGGCTTCTGTAAAGCGGTTAACGATATAACCAATGGTGATCAATCCCGCAGCAATTAATCCAATAGTAAACAACTGCGATCGCTGCCGTAAAGGACGTACTTCCGAAAACCCCACCGTAGAAAGGGTAATCACCGTCATATACGCAGCTTCTGACCAACTCCACTGCTCAACAAAGCGATACCAAGCCGTTCCCAATACAAAAATCCCTGCTAAAGTCAGTCCTCCCCCAACTAATTCTTGTCGGAGTCGTCGGTAATTGCGCTTAGGTGAGTACATTTGGTTAATTTATAATGGGTCATTAGTCTATTGGTTCATAGTTCCTTGTTAACTGCCACAGGTTGTAAGCTGTTACGCATTTCAATCAAGACATCAGGAATTACAAAACCATTGCAGTGCCGACCATCTTGGTCGCTGAATCATCCCAATTTAATGCACATGAGCTTATCCCGAAGAACAAATAACAAATAACAAATAACAAACAAAATAAATGACTTCAGAAATTCTCCTCAAACAAGAACAAACTAAGTTTAATCCGCAACAATTCGATCAATCTGTTATGCAGACCTATGGACGCTTTCCCATCGCTCTGGAAAAAGGGGAAGGCTGTCGCCTTTGGGATACCGACGGAAACAGTTATTTAGACTTTGTTGCAGGAATTGCCACTTGCACCCTCGGTCATGCTCATCCTGTCCTGATTCAAGCCGTAACGGAACAAATTCAAAAGCTCCATCATGTGTCTAATTTGTACTATATCCCAGAACAGGGAGCATTAGCGCAATGGTTGGTGGAGCATTCCTGTGCTGACTGTGTTTTCTTCTGCAATTCTGGCGCAGAAGCCAATGAAGCAGCGATTAAACTCGCCCGCAAGTATGCCCACACCGTCCGTCACATTGACAATCCTGTGATTCTCACTGCCCATGCCAGCTTCCACGGTCGCACCCTTGCCACGATTACTGCCACTGGACAACCCAAATATCAGCAGCACTTTGATCCCCTTGTGCCTGGCTTTGCTTACATTCCCTACAATGATATTAAAGCAGTGGAAGAAGCGATCGCGCAATACTCCAAAGGAAATCAGGGGGTTGCCGCGATCCTCATTGAACCGCTACAAGGAGAAGGGGGAGTCCGTCCCGGGAACTTAGACTATTTCCTGCGTTTAAGAAGACTCTGTGACCAACATAGAATCTTGCTCATTTTTGATGAAGTACAAGTCGGAGTTGGACGCAGTGGGAAATATTGGGGTTATGAAAATGTTGGCGTTGAACCCGATATTTTCACCAGCGCCAAAGGATTAGCCGGTGGCATCCCCATCGGTGCGATGTTATGTAAAGAATTTTGTCAAGTTTTTACCCCTGGCGATCATGCCAGTACCTTTGGGGGGAATCCGTTCGTTTGTCATGTTGCTTTAAAAGTTTTGGAAACCCTAGAAAAAGAAGGGATTTTATCAAATGTTGTTGCTCGTGGTGAACAATTGCGAAAACATTTACGGGCGATCGCGTTAAACTATCCAGAAACGTTCACAGAAGTTCGGGGATGGGGACTGATTAATGGGTTGCAGATTCATCCTCAGCAGGATTTAAACTCAATAGAAATTGTGAAAGCAGCCAGCAAAGAAGGGTTACTGCTCGCACCAGCAGGGCCAAAAGTTTTGCGCTTTGTTCCTCCTCTAATTATCTCGGAAACAGAAGTCGAAGAAGGGATGGAAACCTTAAAAAGCGTGATGAAATCTTTACTTTCTTAGGAGTTTCTGAACCCGAAAATCTTCCTTTTTGTGAAATTGAGAAGGGTCGCATTCTTCGCTGAGGCGATCCTTTGATCGTGATCTAATTAGCTAAAAATTAATAACTTCACGCAAAGCAATCCGTAGAAACTTCAGGTTAAACTGATAATGCTGACCAATCATTTTTGATTGCTCTAAACGGGAAAGATTTTTAGGATTATAGCCCAACCAGATCAGAGAAAGTGTCTTCTCTATTGTCTGAAATGGGAATATTTATGATAACCCCTAAAACTCGCTCAATCATAACACTTAATCCTTGTCTGTTTTAGATAAAAATCGTGACATTGATCAAGATTTAAGTCTAAAAATAGAAGAAACAGAAAAATAAAAACTGGCATAAAAAAATCTATGATGAAAGTCGCCCCCCTTTTTTTGGCTCAGATCACTGACACTCATTTGTTAGCCTCAGCGGAGGGAAAATTACTGGGTTTACCAACAGACCTCTCACTGCAAGCAGTTATCGAGAAAATCAAGAATTTAATCCCTCAACCCGATCGCGTATTATTAACGGGAGACCTTTCTCAAGATGAAACTTATGTGTCTTACCAACGTCTCCATGAAAAATTGACTCGGCTCAATCTTCCCGCCTACTGGATTCCAGGCAATCATGATAATATGAGTTTTATGGAAAAAGCATTGGCGATTCCTCCCATCTACGGAGACAAATCGTTTCAATGTGGGGGTTGGCATTTCATCTTACTAAATTCGGCAGTGCCTGGACGAGTCTATGGTCATTTAAGTGTAGAAACCTTAAGTTGGTTAGACACAGAACTGAAAAAAGCAGGGAATTTTCCCACCTTAATTGCGCTTCATCATCCCCCGTTTGCGGTTAACTCCCATTGGCTTGATAAAAGTCGTTTGCAAAACCCAGAAGCCCTCTTTCAGATTTTAGACGGCTATCCCCAAGTGCGACTGGTTTTGTTTGGTCATATTCACCAAGAAATTGATCGCGATCGCGCTGGGGTAAAATATTTAGGGAGTCCTTCTAGTTGCATCCAGTTTAAACCTGAATCTGCCACCTTTAGTCTTGATGAAGCCTCACCTGGATTTCGGTTATTATGGCTTTATCCAGACGGTAGCTACGAAACAGAAGTGCAACGAGTCGCCTTTAGCTACGGTTTGGATTTGGCCGCACAGGGGTATTAAAACAGTGACCAATGTATGTAGAGACGTTCCATGGAACGTCTCCCAGTGACCAAAGAACAAATAATGATATAATCGTTATTTGGCTGTGGATTCAGGATCAGCAGGATCAGGTAGATTAAACTAAGTTAAGTGTAAAATGACAACAACCACTTCTTCTGGCAGCAAAATTGTTCGCATCGGCACGCGCAAAAGCAATTTAGCAATGGTACAAACCCATTGGGTACGGGATGAACTACAAAAATATTTCCCAGATTACGAATTTGAAATTGAAGCGATGAGTACCCAAGGAGATAAAATTCTCGATGTGGCGTTGTCAAAAATTGGCGATAAAGGTCTATTTACCAAAGAATTAGAGTTAGGATTGCTCAAGGAAGAAGTGGATTTAGCGGTTCATTCTCTCAAAGATTTACCCACAAAATTGCCAGAAGGATTAATGCTAGGCTGTGTCACCAATCGGGAAAACCCCGCCGATGCCCTAGTGTTAAATGAAAAATATCAAGGTTATACGATCCAAACCCTCCCTAAAGGTGCTGTGGTGGGAACATCTTCTCTCCGTCGTTTAGCTCAATTGCGCTATCATTATCCAGACTTGGAATTTAAAGATGTGCGCGGAAATCTCAATACCCGCTTGAAAAAATTGGACGCTGGGGAATATGATGCGTTAGTCTTAGCCGTAGCAGGGTTACAGCGCTTAGGCCTGGGCGATCGCGTTTCCCAAGCAATTCCCAGTGAAATTTCCCTCCACGCAGTGGGACAAGGAGCATTGGGAATAGAATGTCGGAAAGGGGATACTGCGATTTTAGACTTGTTGAGCGCGATCGAAGATGCAGAAACTCGCGATCGTACCCTTGCCGAACGAGCCTTTTTACGAGAGTTAGAAGGGGGTTGCCAAGTTCCCATTGGGGTCAATAGTGCCATTGCAGGAAATCAGTTAACCTTAGTGGGAATGGTCGCCAGTCTCGATGGTCAGCAGTTGCTCAAAGACACTGTAACAGGCGATCGCAGCAAAACCGACCAAATTGGCTATGATTTAGGGCAATTACTAAGACAAAAAGGCGCTCAAGCCATCTTAGATGAAATTTTCGCCCAAATCGAACGCTAAAGCGATAAGAGCAGGAAACGATCAACAATTCGATACAATATTTAAAGCTAAATTAACGCAGATAGTCGAGCGGGGGAAGCCCGAAAAGGAGTCTCATGGGGAGAGTTGTCGGAATTGACTTAGGAACGACCAACTCAGTCGTGTCAATCACTGAGGGGGGGAAACCCTTGGTTATCGCCAACGCGGAAGGAACTCGAACAACCCCCTCTGTGGTCAGCTTCAATAAAGATGGAGAATTGCTGGTGGGTCAATTAGCGCGGAGACAAGCCGTGTTAAACCCGCAAAATACCTTTTTTGGGGTCAAACGCTTTATCGGGCGCAAATACGCCGAATTAAGCCCAGCAAGTAAACGAGTCCCCTACACCATTCGTCGGGATGACGAGGGAAATGTGAAGCTACGCTGTCCCCGTTTGAAAAAAGAATTCGCCCCCGAAGAAATCTCAGCGCGGATTCTCCAGAAGTTAGTCCAAGATGCGAGTCGCTATCTGGGAGAACCGGTCACGGAAGCAGTCATCACAGTTCCTGCGTATTTTAACGATTCTCAACGGCAAGCAACACGGGATGCGGGACGGATTGCAGGGTTGGATGTGTTACGCATTCTCAATGAACCCACCGCAGCAGCGTTAGCCTACGGATTGGATCAAGAAGAAGACAGCTTAGTGTTAGTCTTTGATTTGGGCGGTGGGACATTTGATGTTTCCATTCTCGAAGTTGGGGATGGGGTGTTTGAAGTGAAAGCCACAAGCGGCGATACTCAGCTTGGGGGAAACGATTTTGATGAGAAGATTGTTAACTGGTTAGCCGAACAATTTCTAGAAACCGAAGGAATCGATCTCAGACGCGATCGCCAAGCACTCCAACGCCTCTCAGAAGCAGCAGAAAAGGCAAAAATTGAACTGTCTGGAGTGGGAACAACCGAGATCAATCTTCCCTTTATTACGGCTAGTGAAACAGGACCGAAACACATAGAAACCCAACTGACGCGATCGCAGTTTGAAGGGCTATGTGGGGATTTAATGCAGCGCTTGCGTCGTCCCCTGAAACGAGCGTTCAAAGATGCAGGGTTTCGTCCTGACGATATTGATGAAGTGGTTTTAGTGGGGGGTTCCACCCGCATCCCAATGGTACAAGAGATGGTGCGGGAACTCATCGGACGTGAACCCAATCAAAATGTTAACCCTGATGAAGTGGTGGCGGTGGGCGCTGCGGTACAAGCGGGAATCTTAGCCGGAGAAGTGAAAGATGTTCTCCTCCTTGATGTCAGTCCCCTATCTTTCGGGATTGAAACCATTGGCGGGGTGATGAAGAAATTAATCCCTCGTAACACGACAATCCCTGTCAGACGCTCAGATGTCTTTTCCACCAGCGAAAATAATCAGACAATGGTGGAAGTTCACGTCTTACAAGGGGAACGGGAAATGGCAGAAGAAAATAAATCCCTCGGACGGTTTAAGCTAACAGGGATTCCCCCAGCACCGAGAGGCGTTCCCCAAGTTCTTGTTTCCCTTGATTTAGATGCTAATGGCATTTTGAATGTCACTGCAATGGACAAAACCACAGGACGAGAACAAAGTGTCACCATTCAAGGCGCTTCTACCCTCTCCGAAGGGGAAATTAATCGCATGATTAAGGAAGCAGAAGAAAACAGCCGTATTGACCAAGAACGCCGAGAGCGTGTGGAAAAACGCAACCGCGCCGAAGCCTTAGCCGATAGTTCCCAACGACGGTTAAAAGAAGTCGCCCTTGATTTTGGCACACAATTTGCTAGTTACTATCGTCGTCGGATTGAAGCCCTCATCGAAGAGTTACGGGAAGCACTAGCTAGAGATGACGAAAGGAGCATCGATCGCGCTCAAGCAGATTTACAAGATGCCCTCTACGAGTTAAACCGAGAAGTTCGTTTACAATATGAAGACGAAGGTGACGATTTATTTGGCTCGATTAAACGCACCTTCCTAGGAGACGATGAAGATGAACGCATCCCCCCCTATCGACGAGAAGTAAATAACTCTCGTCCTCGTCCTCGTCCTCGTTACGAACAAGATTATTATGAGGATGACCCCCCTCGTCCCCCCCGTCGTCCCTCTCGCCGTCCTCCTTACGAATACGAAAACGATTGGGACGAAGAAGATGACGACTGGTTCTAAACTCAGCAGGTCGCTGGTCTAACCTATGAAAAATTTTCCCAACTACTACGAAATTTTAGACGTTTCCCCTGATGCAACAGTGGAAGAAATTAAGCGAGCTTATCGTCGTCTCGCCCGCAGATACCATCCAGACCTTAATCCAGGGGATAAACAAGCCGAAGAAACCTTTAAAGACCTTGTAGAAGCCTATGATGTCCTTTGTGACCCTGAGCAGAGAGAAAAACATGATCAATTAATCAACTCAAAAAGCGGGAAAAGTCGTCGTCCCAACGTGGGGACAGATAAAAGTCGGCGCAGCAGTGCTACTTCTAGTCAAAATGGGAGGGGGGTCGATCGCTATGCCCAACAAACCACCAGAAAGAAAACCCAGCGCCGAGAGAGTAAAACGGCAACACAAACCTCCCGTCGCGTCGCTTGGGATGACAGCAGCGCTTACCGTCCAGGCACTCGCAAAACTGCCTATAAAGTCCAAAGTGACCCCACCTTTGTCCAAAAAGAACGTCCTCGCGATGTGGAAGCGAGATTAAAACTTCCCCTTGAAAAAGCCTATCGCGGAGGAAAAGAACGCATTCGCCTTGAAGATGGGCGCTCCCTAGAAATTGATATGCCACCTGCTATGATTGATGGTCAACAGATGCGGTTGCGAGGACAAGGCATTGCTGGGGGTGATTTATATCTAACGATCGCGATCGCGCCCCATTGTTTCTTTAGAGTGCAAGGAAAAGAGGTCTTCTGTCGCCTTCCTGTGACTCCTAGCGAAGCGCTGTTTGGCAGTGCCATTAAAGTTCCCACTCTTGATGGCTTAGTGGAAATGTTTGTTCCTGCGGGAGTCAAATCAGGTCAACGGTTGCGCCTTGCCAATAAAGGCTATCCTGTAGAAGGGGAACGAGGGGATCAGTTAGTAGAGATTCAAATCGTCGTTCCGCCAGAACCCACAGAAGAAGAAAAAGAACTGTATAAAAAATTGCAAGAAATTCAATCCTTTGATCCGCGCGATTCTCTTTTGAAATAGGGTGAGCATTGCCCACCATCATCAATTAACTCTCCTATTGGGAAGATGTATCCCGAATAACTAATAACCGATTCATAAACTTTTTCAACAGACCCGATTTAAATCCCAATTATAGGGAAGATATTGAATGGAAACAGGCTCTTCAATCGGAGTTGAGAGATATTGATTGATATAATTGGGAACAGAGGAAGCAAGGAGGAGAAAGTCTTTCTCGTACCACTTAAAAATTTTACTACACTTGAGAACCTTCAACTCAGGATCATATTTTACCTTCTCTGGATTATTAATAAAACCCTTAGCATCGGCTTCTAATTGTTCGATAATTCCTGTGGGTTGATAGGCTTCATTTCGTAAAAGAGGACACCCGATCGCAGCACAAACTAAGGCAAAATGAATGCGAGGTTCTTGCCATTTTGGTCGTAATATCTTATGCTCAATATCATTGAGACTAAGGGGTTGGTTATACAAATAATGCACAGGTTTGGCAAAAAATCTCAAGAAGACAATCCAATTAGGGATTCCTAAAAAACGCGGAATAATTGACTTAATTGGATATTTTTTTAAAATTTGAGCAATGACAAGAGCATTATAAAGATTAATCAGTAAAGCTAATCCTTCCTCTGAAGTGACTTGTTTTTGCTGAAACTTTGAGATAGAATTTAACCATTGATTTAAATCTTCTTGAGCCTCTAATTGCCAACGTTGGTAATCAACTCTTCCCTCATCGTTAACATATTCTTTTAATAGTTCATCCCAAACTGAATAATCAATCATAATCTTAATCCTTATTTGATGAAACCCCTAATCAACCCTTTCCGCAGTATAGCTTGGTTTTTTCTCAAAAGACAGATTCGTAATCAGTTTCCAACTGTTAAACAAATTAATACAAAAACCTTAGCCCATTGGTTAAAAAAAGGTGAGCTAAAAATACAATTAATTGATACTCGAAACCAAGAAGAGTTTTTGATGAGTCATCTTCCAAAAGCACAACATATTCCAGACTTAGAGACAGCCCAAGCAAAACTAGACCCAGATATTCCCATTATCGCTTATTGTTCAGTGGGTTATCGATCGTCTAAACTAGCCGAACAACTACAACGGTTAGGATATAATCAAGTATGGAATTTAGAAGGCTCAATTTTTCAATGGGTAAATGAGGGTCGAACTTTGATGCAAAAGGGAAAACCAACGCAGCAAGTTCATCCCTATCGTGAAAAGTGGAAACTTTTATTAAATAAGTAACTATGAGTTATGATGATTAAATCAATTAATTTTCCCGTTTTAGACCGCTATTTACTGCGAGAATTAATTCTCCCTTTTGTCTTTGGAGTCGGTGCATTTGCGTCCATTGGTTTGTCGGTGGGGACTGTATTTGAGCTAGTTCGACAAGTGGCAGAATCTGGATTATCGATCGCGATCGCAATGAAAGTTTTCCTATTAAGAATGCCAGAATTTATTGTGCTTGCATTTCCCATGTCAACTCTCTTAGCGACGCTGATGACTTATAGCCGTTTATCCAGTGATAGCGAAATTATTGCCTTTCGCAGTGTGGGAATTAGTGTCTATCGACTCGCAATTCCAGCGTTAATTATGAGTTTATTTGTTACGGGAATTACCTTTGCTTTTAATGAGTCTTTAGTCCCCACAGCAAGCTATCAAGCAAGGATGACTTTAGAACGTGCGTTGAAAGGAGAAAAACCCCCTTTTCGACAAGCCAATATTCTCTATACAGATTATGATGACATTGAAGAACCGAATGGGGAAGAAAGAGAAATTTTAGTGCGTTTATTTTATGCGGAACAATTTAATGGGGAAGAAATGCAGGGATTAACCGTTATTGATCGCACGCGGGGAAATGTTAGTCAGATTATTAACGCTCAGTCAGCAACTTGGAATCCAAAATTAAATCAATGGGATTTTTATCATGGTACAAATTATTTAATTGCCCCTGATGCGTCTTATAACAATGTCATTCAATTTGAACATAAAGTTTTAAACTTGCCAAGGACTCCCCTTGATTTAACCAAGCGATCGCGCGATTATGGGGAAATGAATCTTGCACAAGCAATGGACTATCTTGAACTCGTTAGAGCCACCAGTGATGATGATAAACTAAGAGAACTAAAAGTTCGCATTCAACAGAAAATATCTTTCCCGTTTGTTTGTTTAGTCTTTGGAATCGTGGGCGCTACATTAGGAACAAAACCCCAACAAACTGGACGCGCAACCAGTTTTGGCATTAGTGTTTTGATTATCTTTGGCTACTATCTGCTAGCATTTATTACAGGCGCGATCGGGCAGGTGGGTCTGCTCTCCCCTTTTCTAGCTGCTTGGATTCCTAACCTTTTAGGCTTGGCAATTGGTGGGTGGTTACTCTTTCGATCAGCCAATTAAAATAAGGGAAGTCCTTCTCATTGTTCTAGATTAAGCTATGATGCTTCGCTTCTTCCATACTCTCTTGATCATGATTGCTGTCTTGGTTGGCATTGGTTTCACTAACCCAGTAACCACCTTCGCGGATGCTTCTTCTTTAGAAGTGGCTAGTATTTTCTCGTTTTCAGGAGAACAACCCAAAAACTTAGGAGTCAAAGAGGGAAAACTGGCTAAATGTCCCCAAACGCCCAATTGTGTTTCCAGTCAAAGCAAAGATGTTACTCATCAAATCAAACCCCTAAAATATGAATCATCTCAAAAAGTAGCTTTGAATCAACTTACGGAAATAATACAAAACACAGAAAATGCCAAGGTCATAGCAGCCAGCAATGATTACATATATGCACAATATACCAGTCGGATTATGGGCTTCGTTGATGATGTCGAATTTTATGTTGACCCCGAAAACCCGATTATTCATGTTCGTTCTGCCTCTCGCTTAGGAGAATCAGACTTAGGAGTCAACCGCAGTCGTGTGGAAAGCATCCGAGAACAGTTTCAGGGATGAGCAAGATTGCATTAGCGGGACAATTGTGATAAGTTGACAGATATGTATGATGAAGACGACCTTTCCCTACTAGATGCAGGTGCTGACTTTTCTGAAGACAGCCCCCTAGATCAGATGGAAGCAGTGGAAGAAGACTCCTCTCCTCCCCTTGACCCAGAGGAAATGCTTCCTTTGCTAATGTCGAGTGAAGCAGCGCAACGGATGTTAGCGGCTCGTGCTTTTTGTGAATTGGAAGACGATCGCGCCGTTCCCTTTCTAATTGCACTGTTGAAGGATGTCTGTCCGTTGGTGCGTGTCAGCGCTGCTTATGCGTTAGGTCGTAATCCTCATTCTGATGCGGTCGCACCTCTCATCAAACAGTTAGCAACCGATTGGAATGGCTATGTGCGAAAAGGAGTCGTTTGGGCGTTAGGAAACTCACGCGATCGTCGTTCAATTCCTCCTCTGCTTCATGGGTTAGCAACGGATATCTCCGCGGTGCGTCTTTGGGCGGCGAGCGCCCTAACTCATGTGGGAAAATTAAACTATGAGGATATTATCCCTGCCATTCCCCCAATTATTGAAGGCTTGCGAAAAGATCGGATTGCTGCGGTACGAAGTAATTGTGCTTGGACATTAGGACAACTATGTGCAGAGTTACCTTCTAATGTTGTTTATGCAACGGCAGTGGATGCGTTAATTGAGGCTTATGTGGAGGATGAAGATTTTGGGGTGAAAGAAGACGCAAAAGCATCCTTGTTGAAACTGGGCGATCCACGAGGGTTACAGATGATTGAAGAGTTGGACGAAATTTTTAATTAGGGTCTTAGAAATAAGTCCATTGATCGGTGTGTTTAGGGAACAGGGAAACCCTTATGGTAAATGTTTCAGCTTAGTTCAGCAGACCCTAATTAATATCATTAATTATTAATTGCATAAGCATCCTTTTCTCTTCCTGTAGCGAAACGCAGCGAATGATAGACACTTTTGCTCGATCGCGTCAGAAAAACCAGCAACGCTAATGCAGCCAAGATGACCCCCATTTGAAACAAACCGCGATAGCCTAATAATTCCGCTAAATAACCTAAACCAGGACCTGCTAGGGCGATTCCAAGGTCAAACCCCCCAATCGAGAGAGCGTAAATGCGTCCTCGTTCATTGTTGGATGAGCGATCGGACATTAACGCAATCATCATTGGAATCAGTGTACCCCCCCCAGCGCCTTGGGCGATCGCAGCCATTAAAAATTCTACAGGGGTATTAGCTGTGGCTAGTAAAAACATGGCGACGGTGTAGAGGGTCAGACTCATCGTAATAAAGATTCCGCGACCATAATAGTCAGAGGCTTTCCCAATAAAAATCCGCATCGTAAAACTGGCGATCGCAGAAGCAGTGTAATATAACCCTGGATTTAAAGCAATCCCTAATTCTCGCACATACAGAGGGAGAAAAGTCGTTAATGTCCCGAACACTAAGCCAACAATAAACAAGACTGTGGCTGGGGTACGAATACGAGGACTGAGGATGATTTCCCAAAAACTTGCTTGGGGTTTCTCGGCGCTTTCTTTCTCCTGATTAGATTCCTCTCTCACTTCTGTTACCTGACTCGCGCATAATAAACCCAAATACCCTGCTGTCGCCGAGACGATGAATAATGTCTCATAACCCGCACTCACTTGTAAATAGCCCCCTAAAGCAGGTCCGACAGCTAACCCAATAGGAACAACCAAACTCATATAACCAATCAATTCTCCGCGCTTTTCAGGCGGTGACCAATCGACGACTAAGGTACTATATCCAGTGGTAAAGGCCGCAATACTAATCCCATGAAACGCCCGAAACGCTATTAGCAAAGGAATGGAATCTACGAGCAGATATCCCAAGGGTGCTGTCCCGACTACAAATGTCCCAATGATCACAACCAGTTTGCGACTCCGCTGGTCTGAAATGCGTCCCAGTTGAGCGCGAAATAATAGCAACCCGATCGCAAAACTTCCCATCACCAAACCCACTTGATGACTACTTCCACCGAGATCAGCAATATAAGCAGGTAGGGTTGGTAAAAGGCTCGTTAGGCTTATCCAAAATAATAAACCTGATAACGCCAATATTGCTAGGTTCTTAATTTGGGCTGGAGTGAGGGTTTTTAGCACATTCACGGGGGTTGCTCCCTATAGGAAACTGTTTGCTATTAGTTTACTAATCTTAACATTCTTTGTCATCCACTGCGAGGGATATTAAAATTAAGCAACTCCAGACACAGATAAGTTGTAGCTAGGGTTTTTATAAATAAGTGCATCTGTTCTCTGTTTCCTTGTCCGCAGCGTCTCTCTTGGGAAAGTAATATGAAGACTCGTTACACTATAAACTAATTGTTAAGTTTATTAATCCTCTCTCGCAAATGGCTTGTCAAAAAGGTTCTTCTTTGGTGTTTTTGAATCGTCCATCTAAAATTACTGTCTTCTTGCTGGGAGGTTTCCTGATTTGTAGCTTGACTGGATGTGAAAACCCATTTTCCACCTCAGTAGAAGCACAACCCGAAACACGGAATCAAATAACTGCTCCAGTCAAGGTAGAAACAGCGATCGCGCAACAGCAACTTCTCAAAAACCCCCTCACCTATAAAGGGAATACCACTCCCCAACAAGTGGTTTCTCTGCGTTCCCAAGTCCAAGGTCAACTGCAATCTCTAACAGTTGATGTGGGTGATCGGGTGACAGAGGGACAAGTCTTGGCACAGCTAAATGATACCCTCCTCAAAACTGACATTGCTGAAGCAGAAGCTGAGTTAGCCAGTCGCATCGCACAAGTGAATCGATCGCGCAACAGCATTACTAATGCTAGAATTCAGCTAGAACAAGCACAAGCGCAAGCCCAACAAGCCCAAGCAGATGCAGAACGCTTTGCTATGCTAGCTAAAGAAGGCGCGATCGCCCAACAAGAAGCAGAAGCAGCCGAAACTGAAGCCATTGTCGCCCAAAAACAAGTCAGTGCGGCGCGAGAACAAATTAAGATTGAACAAGATGCTTTAGTCACCGCACAAGAACAAGTGCAAGTCCAGCGATCAATTATTGCTCAAAACCAAGAACGTCTTTCCTATAGTACCCTCCCATCTCCCATGTCAGCAGTTGTCTTAGAACGAGTGAGTGATCCTGGTAACCTGATCGAGCCAGGGGATGAAGTCCTGATGCTAGGAGATTTTCGCAAGGTGAAAGTAAGAGTTAATGTCTCAGAATTGGCGTTAGGAGAGATTCGTCTTGGACAATCAGTAACGGTTCAATTAGATGCCTTTCCAGAACAATCTTATTCAGGTCAAGTGACTCGCATTTCTCCCGCAGCCAACCCAGACACGCGACAAGTTCCAGTTGAAGTCACTTTACCTAATCCTGATGGACGCATTGGCAGTGGTTTACTCGCAAGAGTCACCTTTCCCCGTCAAGCAGCAGAACAAGTGGTGATTCCAGAATCCGCGCTCCAAGGTGAAACTGAAAATCAGACAGCCACTGTCTTTATTTTGA
This sequence comes from uncultured Dactylococcopsis sp., assembly GCA_964463655.1. Taxonomy (GTDB): domain Bacteria; phylum Cyanobacteriota; class Cyanobacteriia; order Cyanobacteriales; family Rubidibacteraceae; genus Halothece. The sequence continues at coordinate 27,085 of CAYXDG010000017.1, read as the reverse complement.
ATCCTGCCACAGACCCGCCAACGGTTGAGGCGAAAACCGTTCAACTGGGCGATCGAGCTAACAACCAAGTGGAAATCCTCTCTGGACTCTCCCCAGAAACTCCTTACATCCTCCGCAGCAGTCGTCCTCTCACCTCGGGGGAAACTGTGCGTTTGAGTGCTCTTTCTTCTAATCTGAATTAAGAACAAATTGCGATCGCTCTTGCTCCTTTTGATAAGTTTTAATGAATTCTTTCTAACCAAACATAGCGATTCTCTATCGTTCAGGCAACTTCATGTTTCTTAACAGTGAACGAGAAAGGTAGCTTTCAGGTCGATCGCCCTTGACAAGAATGTGCGATTTATTTATGCTAAACAGTATGGGTGCTTTCTGTGTCTCAACTTTCACATCGAAGACTCAAAAGCAGATACTTTCGTTCAAGCAAGCAATCATTAGCCATTGAGAAGACTAAGGCAAAGAAAAAGTTTCGATCAAGAGAGTTTAACGAATGGTAACGAAAACTTGACTTTTCTACCTTAACATGATAACTCGTCAACGTATCCACGGGAAACCCAACATTCTAATTGGGAAAAGGTGGGCAATGCCCACCCTACGAGTTTAGTGATATCTTGCTGATTAGGTGGGCTGAGCGAAGTCGAAGCCCACCCCACTACTCTTAAGTCATGAGATTAACCTAAGACTTTTTTAGCAATTTCAACAACGTTTTCAGTTGTAAAACCGAAGTTTTTCATTGCCACTGGGCCAGGAGAAGAAGCGCCAAAGTGATCGATGCCAATAACAGCGCCTTCAGCGCCAACATAGCGACACCAACCAAAAGTTGTTCCCGCTTCGACAGCAACTCGTTTGGTCACTGCTTTGGGCAATACAGACTCTTTATAGGCTTCGTCTTGGGCTTCAAAAAGCTCCCAACTGGGAAGAGAAACCACACGGACTTTTTGGCCTTCTTGACGGAATTGTTCGGCTGCATTGACACAAAGTTCAACTTCGCTACCTGTGCCAATCAAGATTAAATCAGGTGTCCCTTCGCTGTCAGAGAGAACATAACCGCCTTTGGCTGCATTTTCAATGGAACTTCCTACTAAGTTAGGGAGTTTTTGACGAGAGAGACAGAGGAGGGTGGGTGAAGCAACACTGGCGGTTGCACGTTCAACAGCCACTTTGTAAGCGCCAGAGGTTTCATTGCCATCTGCGGGACGGAAAACCGCTAAGTTAGGAATCGCCCGTAAGGAAGCGATTTGCTCGATGGGTTGGTGAGTGGGCCCATCTTCTCCCACCCCGATCGAGTCGTGAGTCATGACCCAAATCACGCCAGCGCGAGAGAGTGCCGAGAGACGAAGCGCACCGCGCATATAGTCAGTGAAGATGAGGAAAGTTGCGCCATAGGGAATTAGACCCGAGTTGTGCAGTGCGATCGCGTTACAAATCGCTCCCATGCCGTGTTCTCGAACACCAAAACGGAAGTTACGATTTTCGTATTGTCCTTTTTGGAAGTCGCCACTGGATTTAACATAGGTTTTGTTAGAAGGCGCAAGGTCAGCAGAGCCACCCAATAAACCAGGTAAGACTGGAGACAGAGTGTTTAAAGTTACCCCAGAGTGGTTACGAGTGGCATCAGCTTTATCATCAGGGGTGTATGTGGGGAGCGCGGATTCCCAATCGGCTGGTAGTTGACCGCTAATCAGTTGCTCGAAGTTTGTCGCGTCTTCAGGATATTTGCTCTTGTATTGCTCAAGAAGCTGATTCCATTCTTGTTCAGATTGTGCGCCGCGATCGACTGCTTTACGGAAATGGCTTAAAGCATCTTCAGGCACTTCAAACTCACCATATTGCCAACCGAGTTTTTCGCGAGTAGCAGCGACTTCGTCTTTACCGAGGGCCGCACCGTGAACATCATGGCTGTTGGCTTTATTCGGAGAGCCAAATCCGATGATCGTTCTGACACCAATGATTGAAGGTTTATCGGTGACTGCTTTTGCTTGTGCGATCGCATTTTCTAAGCCTTCTAAGTCCGTATTTCCATCCTCAATGGTTTGGACGTGCCAACCAAGAGCTTCATAGCGCTTCATCCGATCTTCGGTGAAGGAAAGCTCAGTTTCCCCATCAATAGAGATGTGATTATCATCATAAAGGGCAATTAATTTACCTAACCCAAGGTGTCCTGCCAGAGAACAGGCTTCATTAGAAACCCCTTCCATTAAATCGCCATCACTACAAATTACATAAGTATAGTGATCGACAATCTGGCAATCAGGTTTATTGAAACGGGCTGCTAAATGAGCTTCTGCGATCGCGAGACCAACTCCATTAGAAATCCCTTGTCCAAGGGGACCAGTGGTCACTTCCACCCCTTCAGTCATAAAGTTTTCAGGGTGACCTGGAGTTTTGGATTCCCACTGACGGAATTGTTTGATATCGTCTAAGCTAACGCTATCATAGCCAGCGAGATAAAGCAGGGCATAGTGCAGCATACAGCCGTGTCCGGCCGAGAGAACAAACCGATCACGGTTAAACCAGTGAGGATTTTTGGGATTAAAGCGTAGAAATTTATCCCAGAGGACAAACGCCATTGGCGCAGCACCCATTGGCAGTCCTGGGTGTCCTGAGTTTGCTTTTTCCACAGCATCGATCGCTAGAAAGCGAATAGAATTGATGCAAAGTTCTTGCAGTGATTGAGTAGTGGCGACCATAATGAATTTTTATTTATCTACAGTTCGGGCTTGCGGTCAGAGCAGACACCTGATCTGACGGAAAAGTTTTTTAATGGGTTTTCTCTGAAACCTCAAAGAAGCTAGAGCAACACCCATCATATATTCTCTTCCATCTTTGCAGAAAGTGGGAGATGCAGGCAAGCTCGTTATTGGGTTTTCACCCCGATTTAGCCTGATCAATATTTTTTAAAGGCTAACGTAATGTTATGTCCACCGAAGCCAAAAGAGTTCGATAGGGCATAGTTAACCACTAACTGACGAGACTGGTTGGGAATATAGTCTAAATCGCATTCTGGGTCTGGGTTTTCAAGGTTGATCGTCGGTGGAATGTAATTTTTAGTGATTGCCATCACGGTGGCAACCGCTTCGATCCCCCCTGATCCCCCCAGCAAATGCCCTGTCATGGACTTAGTAGAACTAATCGCCACGTGATATGCAGCTTCTCCCAGAGCCTTTTTCATGGCTTTGGTTTCTGTAACATCATTGGCGTGAGTGCTAGTACCATGAGCATTGATATAATTCACGGCTTCTGGAGCGATTTTGGCATCTTTGAGAGCTAGGGCGATCGCCTTCGCTGCCCCTGTCCCTTCAGGGCTGGGAGAAGTGATATGGTAAGCATCGCAGGTCATGCCATAACCCACAACTTCTGCATAAATCTTTGCCCCTCGTGCGATCGCGTGTTCGAGTGCTTCTAAGATCAAAATACCAGACCCTTCCCCAATAATAAATCCATTGCGATCGCGATCAAATGGACGACAAGCGTGTTCTGGATCATCATTACGAGTTGAGAGGGCTTTTGCCGAAGCAAACCCGGCCAATGTTAAAGGAGTGATCGCCGCTTCAGCACCGCCACAAATCATGGCTTGAGCATCTCCTCGTTGAATAATCCGAAACGCATCTCCCACCGCATTCGAGCCAGCAGCACAAGCGGTCACTGGACAAGAGTTCGGTCCTTTTGCTCCCAGATGAATCGCCGTTAAACCCGCCGCCATATTAGCAATCATCATCGGAACCATAAACGGACTACAGCGACCCGGCCCGCGAGTGAGATAAACTTCTTGCTGGTCTTCTAGCACCTTAATCCCACCGATGCCAGTCCCAATCATCACCCCCACTTGATCCGCATTCAAGTCAGTGATTTCTAAGTCTGCATCTTTCAGCGCTTGGACACTTGCGGCTAAACCAAACTGGGCAAATCGATCCATGCGTTTGGCTTGTTTGCGATCCATATAGTCATGGGGATCAAACCCTTTCACCTCCCCAGCAATTTGGCTGCTATGCTCACTCGGATCAAAATGGGTAATGGGGGCAATCCCATTTTTTCCAGCCAAGAGAGCATCCCAGTAGGTTTCTAGATTATTTCCGATCGGAGCAACGACCCCCAATCCAGTCACTACTACCCGTTGATTTTGCGAATTTGCCATAATTTTCCATAAATTTTTGCGGTATCACTGAGTTATGCACTCGGAAACCTAAGAAGAAGGTGTTGCTGCTTTCTGTTCAATGTAATCCACTGCTGCTTGTACAGTAGCGATTTTTTCTGCTGCTTCGTCTGGAATTTCCACATCAAATTCTTCTTCTAGGGCCATCACTAATTCCACCACATCGAGGGAGTCTGCTCCTAAATCCTCAGCAAACTTCGATTCTGGCTGAATCGTCCCTTGATCTTCGATTTCTAGCTGTTGGGCAACGATTCCTTTGACTTTGTTAAATGTTTCTTGATTCATGCTTTGATTTTCCTTATCCTAACCTAATTCCAGAAAGGGTTACTGTTATTAGCATTCTATATCTTATCGGAAAGCGGGAAAAGAACCTACTATTCCTTTTCTTGACTTAGGTTGTAATGTACCTTACACATTCTTCTCCTTTCCTTCTGCTAGCGTAGAACTAACTGTCGTCGTTGGAGAACGATCGCAATTCTTAAAAAAACATAACAAACAGGCTACAATATAAAAATTGTGTGCCGCTGGAGGACAAAAGTGTTTACACGACTAGCTCACCAACATCGCCAATTTATTCAAGATTTAGTGATGAATTTACAAGCCCTCGCCATTGTTTTGGAAAGACGAGGATATCTTGCCTCTTGCTACACCTGTGGTCAAGAAATGAATAGTGCCTCGTTTATGGTCAGTTTGGGAGATAATCATCTGATTCGCTTTTTAGTCTCTGATTATGGAATTACTTGGACAGAATTGTGCGATGATCGCGAATTGATGAAGTTAGAAGGGGCCGAAGCCATCAATCAATTGCAAGAGTTGGCGAATATCGTGAAAACACAAGTTTGTCAGACTGAACTCCCCTCCTCTTCTCACTCCCCCCAGACGATTCTCAGCAATTATGTAGTTAATAATGAATAGTTTCTTCTGGGTTCATTACTGAGAAGCTCAATTGCTTGTAAAGGTTCTGGTTCTTTGTAACACTGGAAAAGAAGCTCACTCAGTAAAAAGTAATGATGGATCAAGATCAGTTAATGAATGTTATTCCTGTGGCGATCGCGCTAATTGTAACCATTGGAGCGTTTCTGATGATGTTTACCACAGTGTTTACCACTCGACGATAAGCAAGACCAAAGGGCGAGACGATCGCCCTAATTTTTTCTCTGTTGAATTTTACTATGTTAAGGACAATTAATTGGGAAGCGATCGCCCAAGATTATGAAAAACGTCATGCTCAAGGAATCGTCAAGGAAGCAAAAGGACATTATCAGTTTCAGGGTTGTCCTTGTCTTCCTCCGAATTTAGTCTTAAGAGAGTATCAAAAAGAGGCGATCACCAATTGGTTTCGTCAACAAGGACGGGGAATGCTAAAAATGGCGACGGGTAGCGGAAAAACCATTACAGCACTTAGCCTTACCACAGAGCTTTATGACAAAATTGGGTTACAGGTTTTATTGGTCATTTGCCCTTATCGTCATCTAGTGACCCAGTGGGGAAGAGAATGTCAACACTTTAATCTCAAGCCAATTTTAGCCTTTGAAAGTGTAGAACAATGGCAAAGCGAGTTATCCCATCAGCTTTATCATCTCATGAAAGGGACACAGGGTTTTTTAACCGTTATCACCACAAATGCTACATTAATTACAGAAGGATTCCAATCGCAATTAAACTATTTTCCCGAGAAAACTTTAATTGTTGGCGATGAAGCCCATCATCTGGGATCGCCCCGTCTTCTCGCTAGTTTACCCGCTACCATTGGCTTACGCTTGGGTTTATCAGCGACCCCAGAACGCTATTTTGATGAGACGGGAACAGAAGAAGTCTTGAGCTATTTTGGGAAGGTATTAAGCCCTCAATTTACCTTAGCAGACGCGATCGCCCATTCAGCATTAGTTCCCTACCTGTATTATCCCCTCTTCGTGGAACTCACCGAGTCAGAAGCGTTTGCCTATGCCAAGTTAACGAAGCGCATCGGTTGGGCGCTCGCGGAAAACTCCAGGATAGCAGACAATGAAACCCTAACCTCTCTTTTAATGCAGCGATCGCGTTTAGTGGGAACAGCCCAGAATAAACTCCCCAAACTGGCCGAATTAATGCGCGATCGACTCAACACCACCCATACCCTATTCTACTGCGGGGATGGGACAATGGAAACCCCCTCTCAAGGCACTGATCGCCAAGTTGCTGCTGTGACTCGTCTCTTGGGAAATGAACTAGGGTTTCGCGTTCACAGCTACACCGCCGAAACGCCGATGGGAGAGAGAGAAAAACTTCATCACCAGTTTGTTAAAGGAGAGTTACAAGGCCTTGTCGCCATTCGCTGCTTAGATGAAGGGGTCGATATTCCCGCCATTCGCCATGCTGTGATTCTCGCCAGCACTGGAAACCCACGTCAGTTTATCCAACGACGGGGGAGAGTGTTACGACCTCATCCGGGGAAAACAGAAGCGACTGTTTTTGATATGATTGTTGTCCCCCCGAAGCTCGATCGAGCCACCTGGGAAGTGGAAAGAAACCTTTTACGCAAAGAGTTAAAACGCTTCTTAGAATTTGCCAAATTAGCCCAAAATGCCCAAGCAGCCACTGAACAATTATTTTCCTTACAAGAGGAATATGAGCTTGATCATATAGCCCTTAGCCCGCCCTCCCAGATTTGGGAGAGGGAGGGATGAGGCGACAATGCAGCACGATTCTAAAAAAAGATCATCACTTATCCTCCCAAAAAGAAGCAGCAATCTTTCCAGTTAACAGATAATCATCTCCTAATTTCTCCCAAGTCATCTCTTCTAAAATTAAAGCCTCAGTCATTTGTTTCAAGTCTAAGTCTCCCACAGGAGAACCCGCATTTAATCCGCCAATAATTTTGGGTGCAATAAATGCTAGGATTTGTTGTACTGCACCTTCTTTAATGGCATTCGCTGCTAAGGTTCCCCCACATTCCCATAAGACTCTGGCTAAACCTCGATCGCACAGATATCTCATCACACTGGTTGGGGTTAAAGGAGACAAACAAAATACTTCTACCCCTTGTTTTTCTAATTGCTTGATTGCTTCTAAATTTTCAGTTTCTGTTAAGACTAATGTGGCTGCTTGTTGGGTGTTAAAAAGATGAGCATCTGGCGGTAAATTTAAAGTCCGAGTCATGACAATACGGAGAGGGTTATGCTCAGTTAAACCATGTGTCGTTAAATAAGGATTATCTTGACGAACTGTATTTCCGCCCACAATAATGCCATCACACTGCGATCGCTGTTCATAAACTCGTTGTCGGGCTAAAATATCTGTAACCCACGCACTGTGTCCTGTTGTGGTCGCAATTTTACCATCTAAGGTCATCGCATACTTAAAAATGCCAAAGGGTCGTTGATAGAGAATGCGCTGAATAAAACCAGCATTCAGTTGACGACAAGCACTTTCTTCTACTCCCACTAAAACCGAAATTCCCGCTTCCTCTAAACGCTGTTTTCCCCCAGAAGCAGTCGCATTAGGGTCACTCATCCCCATCACAACTTTCGCCACCCCTGCTTCAATCACGGCTTCCGAACAAGGGGGAGTTCTACCATAATGGTTACAGGGTTCGAGATTGACGTATAGGGTCGCCCCTCTGGCTTTTTCCCCAGCCTCGCGCAACGCGAAAACCTCCGCGTGAGGTTGACCAACCCCTGGATGATACCCTTCCCCGATTATTTTCCCATCTTGGACAACGATCGCTCCCACAAGCGGATTCGGTGAGGTTTTTCCCATTCCTTGACGAGCCAACTGCAAACAGCGTTGCATCAGCGCTCGATCAAACGGTGTCCCAATTTTAGGAGATGAAGTTTGCTTATCCATTGCGTGATTTTTTGTGAATTAAATTGGCAATCTTGAGGAAACTCTATAAGTTTTTCTAATCCAGAAGTAATTTAAAATACTGGAAAACTTATTGAATAACTGCTAGAGTAAAAATGCTTATCCAAAATCTCTCTTGGCAACACTGACTGATTTTATGCTTCTAGAAACTATCCCCAAAACCCAATCTTTCTCAGAAAAACTTCCCCCAAGCCAAGTGTTGACAGTCTTTTGCGATTTTGATGGGCCATTGGTAGATGTTTCCGATCGCTATTACAACACTTATTGCATTGCGTTGAGTCGAACTCATGAGTATTATCTGAGTTGGGATGAGTTGTTTAGTGTTAACTTTCTCAGTAAACAACAATTTTGGCAAATGAAGCAAGAGCGAGTTTGTGATCAAGAAATTGCGCTCCGTTCTGGGTTACAAATTCAGCATATTCCTTATTTTGTTCAGCAAGTCCACGCCATTGTCAATGAATCTTTTCTTTTAGAGAAAGATAAATTTCATCAAGGGGTCAATTGGGCCTTGGCTTTACTCCATTCCCAAGGATTTCGTTTAGTTGTGGTGACATTACGCGCTCAAGAGCAAGTCACCCAACTTTTAAACAATTATGGCTTATTACGCTTGTTTAGCGCTGTTTATGGGACAAGCGATCAAACGATCGCCTATCGTAATAATGTCGAGTGCAAAACCGCCCTTTTACAAAGAGCTTTAGTTGAGCAGGGGAATGAAAAAGCCTGTATGATTGGGGATACAGAAGCCGATATTTTAGCAGCGCAAGCTACAGGAATTAGCGCGATCGCCCTCACTTGCGGGATTCGGAGTCGCAATTATCTCAAACAATATCAACCCGATTATATTGAAACCTCTCTTCTGGCTACCGCCGAGCGCCTACTGACAATGCAAAATAAATAAAGAACAAAGGACAATTGTTAATTCTCTTCCAGTTTCTCCCAACAATAATTTAACGGATAATAAATTACAGGGGCCCATAAACTGCTTAATAAGGCAGACACCAGCGCGATCGTTTGATGTTCTTTCCAAATGGGAATTAAACGGGAAAAATCAAAGATCGTATATTGAGCAGCCATCAACGTTTCTGAAATCACCGCCATCACAAAAACAATCAGCGCGATCGAGATAAAATCTTCCTGAATATATTTTTCCTTATCAATTCGTCCTGTCAGAAAGCCCACTAACGCTAAACTAAACACATGAGACGGACTCGCCAGAGTCATTCCATCCTGCACAAATCCTGCTGCAATTCCCCCGATCGTCCCTTGCCAAGACTGACGTTTAATGCTCCACGCGACCACCCAAATTAACAGCCAATGCGGCCCCAAATCTAATAAAACCGTCCCTGAAAAGCGAGTGGGTGAGAGTAAGCCACAAACTCCTAAAGAGGTAACAGTAATTAAAGAATTAAGAAGAGAACGTTGCGTTGGTGACAAAAGAAAATTAATCACTAATAATTAGAAACCAATTGGGTGGGCATTGCCCACCTTCCATCATTAACTTAATCAGTAATCGCTCTCAAAAGCACCTCAGAGAGACTACTATTTCCCATTTCAGTCATGGTAATGGTATCAACTATATCAAATTTTGCCCCTGCGTCTAATAACTGATCATCGAGTGCTTTTAGATATTCCGTTACTTTGGGATCATCTCCCACTTGAATCAGAGAAATGCCAATTTCTTGGTCTCGATCCAAGCGCCGAGAGGTTTCAATCAGATAACGGATGACCCCTTTGCGATCTTCTGGCTCCCCATCCGTGATCACTAAAAAGGTTTCGCCGTTGGGTTTTGTTTCTCCTGCAGCTTTACGCTGAAAATAGTTCTCGATCGCGTCTTCTAAGACACTCAGCAAGTCTGTTTTTCCCATCGGATCGTTTTCTGCATAAATTTGCATCACTTTATCTGACGTAACATTATCATAGCGACGAAAGCGACTGGAGAACAAATAGACCGTAATCCCATCGGGATCATATTCTTCACACTGTTTGGCTAACGCATAAGTGGATTCTTGAGCGACCTCCCAGCGAGATTTTCCCTCGGGTTGGTCTTGAGTTGACATACTCTGACTTTTGTCGATCAAGAGGGTGTAATCCCGATCGCGAATTAAAGCATTTTCTTCCACGACTTGACCTTCCTCATGCTGCTGCTAACACTGATGATAATTTTTCCCAACGGAAAGCGCGATCGCCTCCCAATTCCACAACAATCTTCACTTTGGGTTCAATTTCGTGAAACTTTGCTAAATAGTTTAACTCCTGACGAGAGAAAACAAACCCTTCAATCAGCCAGAGGACTAAGCCTTTTTTATTTTCAGGTAATATCTCTAATTGAGAATCTACGATCGGGGGTAAGAAATAAACATCTCCCACCTCCGCACTTTGACCGATGTTTTTCTTTCCGAGGTGAGGATGGCGTACTCCATGCACCCCCTTCAAATAAGAAGCTGGATCGCCCAATCCTTTCGCTGACAAATGGAGGGTCACATAACCCTTCGTGCGTAAGCGACGCTGATAACGTCCCTCAAATCCCCCTTCTAACGGCGCATAGACCCCAAGCGCTCCCGATTCTTCTAAATCCCGAATAAACTGATTTCCAGTTGTCAGTAGTGGCATCGCTTAACTTTAATTTTTATTAATATCCTTCAAACCCTATTTTGACACACTTGTCCCCGATCGAAAACTAGAATCTTTGTTGCATAAACCTTAAAGATTTGATATGATTTATGATTGTGACTCAAAATTCGGTCAAACGAACAGTTGCTCTGTTGATTAGGGACAACTGAGAAGCCCGAATCAGCCCAAAATAAAAAACTGCGCTTGTTGCGTCGTAAGGATACTGAAGAAACCCAGATCAGCTTTCTTTAAGTCCGATCGAGCCGAAAGCAACAAAAACAGATTTATCTCTCATTGATTTATCCCTTCGCTCACAGCCATGAGCGAAGCGAATCTCTAGACTAAATAAATAGTTATTCAGGACGGAGAGTAGCCCGAGGCACAAAACTGTGAATCGGGTTTGGGTTGTCTGTCACGCCAATTGCTGATTGATGTTGTCTATCTTAAAAGGGAGAGTCACCTGTGTCTATTGGTTTAATGGGTCGAAAATTGGGAATGACCCAGATTTTTGACCGAGAACAAGGAATTGCAATTCCCGTAACCGTGATTGAACTCGGGCCTTGTACCGTTACCCAAATTAAAACACCTAGCACCGATGGCTATAGCGCAGTCCAATTAGGATACCGTGAAGGGAAAGAAAAAGCCCTCACCAAACCTGAACTAGGACACTTAAAAAAAGCCAACGCTCCTCACCTTCGTCATCTCAAAGAGTATCGCGTTGAAGATACCAGCAGCTACGAATTGGGACAGTCATTGAAAGCTGATCTTTTTAACGAAGGTCAACTGGTTGACATTAGAGGAACTAGCATTGGTCGTGGGTTTGCGGGAAACCAGAAACGTCACGGGTTTAGTCGTGGTCCGATGAGTCATGGTTCAAAAAACCATCGTCTTCCAGGCTCGATCGGTGCTGGAACTACCCCCGGACGCGTCTATCCAGGAAAACGTATGGCAGGACGAATGGGCGGGAAAACCGTCACCATTCGCAAACTTCAAGTTGTCCGCGTTGATAACGAAAGAAATTTTATCCTCGTTAAAGGATCGATTCCAGGGAAACCTGGTGGGCTTTTAAGTGTCACTCCCACGAATTTAGTTGGGAACAAAGCGTAAGTAAACGTAAATCTTATCAGAATGAACTATGGTTAACTGTGTCGTCAAAAATTGGCAGGGTGAAGACGTGGGAGAGGCGACCCTAGAATTGAAAGTCGCTAAACCCGAAAGCGCTCAGCACATTGTCCATCGGGCGGTCGTGCGCCAAATGACTAATGCTCGTCAAGGAACAGCTTCGACGAAAACCCGTGCGCAAGTGCGCGGTGGTGGGAAGAAACCCTGGCGACAAAAAGGGACTGGACGCGCTCGCGCGGGGTCGAGTCGCTCTCCTCTTTGGCGTGGCGGTGGTGTTATTTTTGGACCCAAACCCCGCGATTTTAATATTAAGATGAATCGCAAAGAACGGCGTTTAGCTCTGCGAACAGCTTTAGTCAGTCGCGGAGAAGACCTGTTAGCAGTTGAGCCGTTTGCTGAACAATTTCCCCAACCGAAAACTAAAGAGTTGGCGCAAGCAATCACTCGCTGGGGGATTGATCCAGAAGTCAAAGTTTTATTGATTTTGGAAGAATTTCCAGAAAACGTCTATCTTTCAGCACGGAATATTCCCCATTTGAAGTTATTACGGGCGGATAGTTTGAATGTTTATGATATCCTAAACGCTCGTAAAATTGTAACAACTCCCAGCGCGATCGCGAAAATTCAGGAGGTCTATGGTGATTGAAAAAAAAGAGCGCGACTTAATTGATTTAGTCCGCAAACCCGTAATTACAGAAAAAGCCACGATTCTTTTAGAACAAAATAAATATGTTTTTGATGTGGCGAAAAAAGCAACAAAACCTGACATTAAAAAGGCGATCGAGCTTTTATTTGAGGTTACGGTGACGAAAGTCAATGTGCAGAATCTTCCTCGGAAAAAACGTCGCATGGGACGCTATATGGGAACCAAACCCCAATACAAACGCGCGATCGTTACCTTAGCTGAAGAAGATACCATTACCCTCTTCCCTGAAGTTTAATTGTTGTGTCATTGGTCATTAGTGATTGGACAACAAAGGACGAAGGACAAATCACAAACCACAAAGGACAAACTATCTTATCATGAGTATCCGCACTTTTCGCCCTTATACCCCAGGGACTCGACAGGCTTCAGTTCCTGATTTTGCCGAAATTACCAAGTCAGAACCAGAAAAGTCCCTCACCAAATTTAAACATCGCAAAAAAGGACGCAATAATCGCGGTGTCATTACCAGTCGTCGTCGCGGTGGCGGTCATAAACGCCTTTATCGGATGATCGATTTTCGTCGCAATAAGCACGATATCCCCGCAACCGTCACCTCGATCGAGTATGACCCCAACCGTAACGCTCGCATCGCCCTCCTCCAGTACGAAGACGGCGAAAAACGTTACATCCTCTGGCCAGCAGACTTAAAAGTCGGCGATACTATCGTCTCTGGAAAAGAAGCCCCCTTTGAAATTGGGAACGCCACCCAGTTAAGTCGCATCCCCCTAGGGACAGAAGTTCATAACATTGAACTGGTCGCTGGCAAAGGTGGCCAAATTGTCAGAGCAGCAGGTACCGCAGCGCAAGTGGTCGCCCGAGAAAAAGGCTATGTTACCCTCAAACTCCCCTCTCGGGAAGTGCGAATGGTACGCCAAGAATGTCTCGCCACCATTGGTCGGGTTGGCAATGCTGAACACCGCAACATTACTTTGGGGAAAGCAGGTCGATCGCGCCACCTCGGACGCAGACCGAAAGTAAGAGGAAGCGTCATGAACCCAGTGGATCATCCTCATGGCGGTGGTGAGGGTCGCGCTCCCATTGGTCGTCCCAGCCCTGTCACCCCTTGGGGAAAACCGACCCTAGGCGCGAAAACTCGCAAATCTAAAAAAGAAAGCGACAAATTAATCATCCGTCGTCGAAACAAATAACGGTAGAAGAGGAAAATTATTATGAGTCGTTCCCTAAAAAAAGGCCCCTTCATTGACGATAAACTGCTCAAAAAAATTGACAAGCTCAACGCAGCAGATAAAAAAGAAGTCATTAAAACTTGGAATCGCGCTTCGACCATCATTCCGCAAATGGTGGGACACACGATCGCCGTTTACAACGGGAAACAGCACGTCCCCGTTTTTGTCAGCGACCAAATGGTCGGACACAAACTAGGAGAATTTGCCCCCACCCGTACCTTCAGAGGACACGCCAAAAGCGATAAAAAAGCACGGAGATAAAAACTGATGCCAGTGGATACTACTGTTGAAACCAAAGCGATCGCCCGTTATATCCGAATGTCTCCCCATAAAGTGCGACGGGTGTTAGACCAAATTCGGGGGCGATCTTATCGAGAAGCTCTCATCATGCTTGAATTTATGCCCTATCGAGCTTGTGATCCAGTATTAAAAGTGCTGCGATCGGCAGCAGCTAACGCAGAACACAATCAAGGACTCGATCGAGGAAACCTCCTGATTAGTAAAGCCTACGCCGACGGCGGTCCAGCACTGAAACGATTTCGTCCTCGCGCCCAAGGACGCGCCTATCAAATCCGTAAACCCACCTGTCATATTACGATCGTTGTCGCCCCCACCACCGAAGAATAGAACATTATGGGACAAAAGATACATCCAACCGGGCTTAGACTCGGCATCATCAAAGAACATCTTTCTTGCTGGTACGCAGACGCTAAACGCTACCCCGAACTCCTGCAAGAAGACTACAAAATTCGGAACTACATCGACAAAACCCTCAACAACGCAGGGATTTCAGCAACAAACATCGAACGCAAAGCCGATCAAATCAGCCTCCAAATCCACACCGCTCGTCCCGGGGTCGTTGTCGGTCGTGGCGGGAGCGGAATTGAATCCCTCCGCGTCGGTCTCCAACAACTGCTAGGCGGGAATCGTCAAATCAGCATTAACGTCAGTGAAGTGGAACGAGTTGATGCTGATGCTGTCCTAATTGCAGAATATATCACCCAACAACTCGAACGTCGGGTTTCCTTCCGTCGGGTAGTTCGTCAAGCCATGCAGCGGGCGCAACGTGCCGAAGTCAAAGGGATTAAAATTCAAATCAGTGGACGGCTCAACGGCGCAGAAATTGCCCGTACCGAGTGGACACGGGAAGGACGAGTTCCCCTGCACACCCTCCGTGCTGACATTGATTATGCCTATCGCACCGCAGCCACAATTTACGGCATTTTAGGTGTCAAAGTATGGGTCTTCAAAGGAGAAATCCTCCCAGAAGACGAACAACAAGCCCCACCAGAAAACAGCCAAACCCCTCGTCGTCAACCCCGTCGTCAAAAATTTGAAGACCGTTCAGAAAATTAGTCATTGGTCTTATGGAAAACTGATCTCTTAATGGTCACAAACGACAAATGACAAATAACAAATAACAAAATCATGCTAAGTCCTAAACGAACAAAATTTCGGAAACAGCAAAGAGGGAGAATGAGAGGGCTTGCCCAACGGGGAAACACCATTAACTTCGGTGAATTTGCTCTGCAAGCCATTGAACCCTGCTGGATTAACTCCCGCCAAATCGAGGCAGCCCGTCGCGCCATGAACCGTTACCTCCGCAGGGGCGGAAAAATCTGGATTCGCATCTTTCCTGATAAACCCGTGACCATGCGTGCAGCAGAAACCCGAATGGGATCAGGGAAAGGAAACCCAGAATATTGGGTCGCCGTTGTCAAACCAGGGCGGATCATGTTTGAAATTGGCGGAGTCAGCCAAGAAATCGCTCAAGAAGCCATGCGCTTAGGAGCGCAAAAACTCCCCATCAAGACCAAATTTATTGTCCGTGAAGAATCTCAGTAAGGAGGAATCATGCCATTATCCAAAATTGAGGAAGTTCGGGCTTTAAGCGATGAAGAACTGGCTGAGGAAATTATCTCAGCAAAACGCTCACTTTTTAAC
Organism: uncultured Dactylococcopsis sp.; assembly: GCA_964463655.1. Classification (GTDB taxonomy): domain Bacteria; phylum Cyanobacteriota; class Cyanobacteriia; order Cyanobacteriales; family Rubidibacteraceae; genus Halothece. Next base: position 11,523 of record CAYXDG010000017.1, on the reverse strand, counting down.
TTGCGATTCAAACAGGGAACACGCCAAGAAGACCAAGCCAAACCCCATGAATTTAAACATCTGCGCCGTCGCATCGCCCACCTGTTAACCGTAGAACGGGAACGAGAACTGGCGCAAGAAAAAGAACCCTCACCCTCATCAGAACCAGCAGTGGAGGAAACACTAAGCGATGACAACTAAAGAACGCATTGGCGTTGTGGTCAGTAACAAAATGCAGAAAACAATCGTGGTCGCCGTAGAAAATCGCGCCCCCAGTCGCAAATATGGCAAAACCGTTGTCACCACCAAACGCTATAAAGTCCACGACGAAAACAACGATTGTCAAGAGGGCGATCGCGTCCGCATTCGAGAAACCCGTCCCCTCTCTAAAACCAAACGCTGGAGTGTTGCAGCAATCATTGAATCCGCAAGCGGTCAAGCACCGCCTCAACCCCTGACCTCAGAACCTGCAACTCCTGAACAAGCGATCGCTGAGTCAACAAGGGATGAAACCCCCCCTCAACCCCCGACAGAATCCGCTACTCATGAGGAAGCAACCATTGAATCACCAAGCAATGAAGCACCACCGAGTATGAGTTAGGAATTCAAAGAACCAATAACAAATAACAAAGCACAACAATCATGATTCAACAAGAAACCATGCTAACTGTCGCTGACAATAGCGGCGCTCGTAAAATTCAATGTTTGCGTGTGATGCGTGCAGGAAATGCCCCCTACGGACGCATCGGGGATGTGATTATCGGTGTCGTCAAAGACGCACTCCCCAATATGCAGGTGAAAAAATCCGATGTCATCCGCGCTGTAATCGTTCGCACCCGTTACCCAGAACGTCGGGATAGTGGAATGACCATTCGCTTTGACGACAATGCTGCTGTCTTGATTAACGCCGATGGTAACCCCAGAGGAACAAGGGTGTTTGGCCCCGTCGCCCGAGAACTCCGTGATAAAAACTTTACCAAAATCGTTTCATTAGCCCCGGAGGTGTTGTAATGAGGCAAAAGAAAAATCGGACTCAACCCATCCCGAAACGGTACAAAATGCACGTGAAAAAAGGCGATACTGTGCAAGTGATTTCGGGAAAAGATAAAGGAAAAGTGGGAGAAGTACAACAGGTTATCCCGAAAGAATCTCGCGTCGTCGTAGAAAACGTGAACGTCCGCACCAAGCACGTTAAACCCAGACAAGAGGGAGAACAAGGGCAAATTATCACCTTTGAAGCACCTATTCATAGCTCCAATGTGATGCTCTACTCAACCAAACAATCCTGCGCTTCTCGCATCAGTTATACCTACACCGAAGACGGACGAAAAGTGAGAATGCTCAAAAAAACGGGCGAAATCATTGATTAATCAGAAAAATCATGGCAGAACTTAAAAAACCACTAAAAGAGACATACCTCGAAACCATTGTCCCGCAACTGCAAGAGCAGTTTAATTACAAAAATCCTCACCAAATCCCGAAAGTCCTCAAAGTGACCGTGAATCGCGGATTAGGAGAAGCCTCCCAAAACGCCAAAGCCCTAGAATCTTCCCTTGAAGAACTGGGAAAAATTACAGGACAAAAACCTGTTGTCACCCGTGCGAAAAAAGCGATCGCCGGCTTTAAAGTGCGCGAAGGAATGCCCGTTGGGATCATGGTCACTCTCCGCAGTCAACGGATGTATGCCTTCCTCGATCGCCTAATTAACGTCGCCCTGCCAAGGATTCGTGACTTTCGCGGCATTAGCCCCCGCAGCTTCGACGGCCGTGGGAATTACAACCTCGGATTAAAAGAACAGATTCTCTTCCCCGAAATTGAATACGACAAAGTTGATCAAATTCGGGGGATGGATGTTGCCATCATCACCACTGCGAACACCGACGAAGAAGGTCGCGCTCTCCTCAAAGCGATGGGAATGCCCTTCCGAGAAAAATAATTTGGAATCAAAAACGTTAAGGAGGGAGTAAAGCAACTAATGGCTTCGACAGATACAATTGCGGATATGCTCACACGGATTCGCAATGCTTGCATGGTACAACATGACACCACTGTTGTCCCGTTCAATAAAATGAATCGCAACATTGCCCGCGTTCTCAAAGAAGAAGGCTTCATCGACAGTTATGAAGAAATCGGTGAAGGGATTAAAAAACAAGTCTTGATTTCCTTACGCTATCAAGGTCGCAATCGCAAACCGATTATTAAAAAGCTCACTCGCGTCAGCAAACCAGGTTTGAGAGTCTATTCCAACCATAAAGAATTGCCTCGGGTCTTGGGTGGGATTGGCATCGCCATTATCTCCACCTCTAGTGGAATTATGACCGATCGCGAAGCGCGAAAACGGAAAATTGGCGGAGAAATTCTCTGCTACGTTTGGTAACTAGAACCCTCATCAAAGGAGTTATTAATCATGTCACGAATTGGTAAACTACCGATTCCCCTTCCCAAAAAAGTAGAAGTGACAGTTGACGGCAAACAGGTCAAAGTTAAAGGACCCAAAGGGGAATTAGAACAAACCATGCCCGATTTTGTCACCGTAGAACAAGAAGACAGCCAAATTCTTGTTAAGCGGGTCAATGACTCCCGCAAAGCCAGAGAACGTCACGGTTTAGCCAGAACCCTCGTCGCCAACATGGTGCATGGCGTTTCTCAAGGATTTGAGCGTCGCTTGCAAATTCACGGGGTTGGCTATCGCGCCCAAGTTCAAGGGCGAAATCTGATTTTAAGTGTCGGTTACAGCCATCCTGTAGAAATAACCCCCCCTGACGGCATTCAAATTGCCGTGGAAAAAAATACAGAAATCATTATTAATGGCATTAACAAGGAATTAGTCGGGAATTTGACGGCGAAAATTCGCGCCGTGCGCCCCCCTGAACCCTATAAACAAAAAGGGATTCGTTTTATGGGCGAACAAGTCCGACAAAAAGCGGGTAAATCTGGGAAGAAATAACGATGAAAAACAATCGCAAAGAGTTAATCAAACAGCGCCATCGTCGCATTCGGCGAAAATTACAGGGTACTGCCGAACGCCCTCGTTTAGCAGTATTTCGCTCCCACCAACATATTTACGCCCAAATTATCGACGACAATCGGCAACATACCTTAGTCGCTGCATCCACAGTCGATCCCAATCTCCGCCAGACCCTAGGATCAACCCGCACCTGCGAAGCGAGTGCTGCCGTGGGAGCTTTGGTCGCACAACGGGCGCTAGAACAAGGGATTAAACAAGTTGTCTTCGATCGCGGTGGGAATATTTATCACGGACGGGTTCGCTCTCTGGCAGATGCTGCCCGTGAGGCGGGACTAGAATTTTAAGGGGAAATTATGGCAAAACGCAATCAAGGGAAAAAAGAAGAAAGCCAATATCAAGAGCGCGTAATTCAGATTCGGCGCGTTAGTAAAGTGGTCAAAGGGGGGAAAAAACTTAGCTTCCGCGCGATCGTAGTCGTTGGCAACGATCGCGGTCAAGTGGGGGTCGGAGTCGGTAAAGCCAGTGACGTGATTGGGGCCGTTCGCAAAGGCGTTGCGGATGCGAAAAAACAACTGGTTGATGTCCCCATTACCAAAGGAAACTCCATCCCTCACCGTGCTGATGGCTACGCAGGTGGGGCAAAAGTTATGGTACGCCCCGCAGCCCCAGGGACAGGTGTAATTGCTGGGGGCGCTGTAAGAACGGTTTTAGAGCTATCTGGGGTGAAAAATATCCTTGCCAAGCAATTAGGCTCTTCTAACCCTCTCAATAACGCCAGAGCAGCGATCAATGCCCTCTCTTCCTTACGCACATTTAAAGATGTCGCCAAGGAACGCAGTGTTCCCCTTGAACAAATTTTTTCTTAGTCATGAGTCTTATGTCATTAGATAACAAATAACAAACAACAACTCTATGAAACTACACGAACTAAAACCGAAAAAAGGCGCTCGCAAACGTCCCCGTCGCCTCGGACGAGGCATTTCCGCAGGACAAGGCGCAAGCTGCGGAAAGGGAATGCGTGGGCAAAAATCGCGATCGGGTCCTAACCCCTTTCGCGGGTTTGAAGGGGGACAAATGCCCCTTTATCGCCGTGTTCCTAAACTGAAACACTTTACGAGGGTCAACCCGCGTCGCTACACTACCATTAATGTAGGTCGGTTAGCAGTTTTAGAACCCAATACAGAAGTTACCCTTGCTGTTCTCTTAGAAAGGGGGATTCTCAATCAAGCAGATTATCCTTTGAAAATCTTAGGTGACGGCGAACTTAATGTTCCTCTGCAAGTCAAAGCCAGCGCCTTTACCAACGGCGCTCGTCAAAAAATTGAATCCGCAGGGGGTAGCTGTGAGGTGCTAACAAAAAATCAGTCATCAGAAACCAGTGAAGAAGAAAGCTGAAATTGGTAACTGGTCACTGTAATGACCCTTGTCCAAATCTTGAAGAGAGATCATCCTTTATGGTTGTTAGTCGAGAAAGAACCCCAAACGCCCAAGAAACGTTTATGCAGATGGCACAAGCTGCTGGGTTACGCAGTCGCTTGCTTGTCACCATCGGTTTAATTTTACTGGTTCGCCTCGGTGTCAGGATTCCCGTCCCTGGCATCGATCGCGTCGGTTTTGCCCAAGCTGTCCAAGACAGCCCGATTTCAGGGTTTTTAAACTTTTTATCAGGGGGCGGTTTATCTGCTGTCGGGATTTTTGCCCTCGGGATTCTTCCCTTTATTAATGCTTCCATTATCATGCAGTTACTCACCGCAGGACTGCCCTATTTGGAAAATTTACAAAAAAACGAAGGGGAAGCGGGACGACGGAAAATTTCCCAAATTACCCGCTATGTTGCCCTTGCTTCTGCTATTTTTAATAGTTTTGGTTTAGCAACCTTTGTTCAGCCCTATGCTTACAATCCAGGTTCGATCTTTCTCCTGAAAACGGTCATCGCCCTGACCGCAGGCTCAATGTTCGTGATTTGGATTTCTGAGTTGATCACAGAACGAGGGATAGGCAACGGAGCTTCATTGTTAATTTTTGTGAACATTGTCGCTGTCTTGCCAAGAACTTTGGGCAATACGATCGAGTTTGCTCAAACAGGAGGACGAGAAGCGGTCGCTCAGGTGATCATCCTAGCACTGGTCTTCCTGGTGATGATTGTCGGGATTGTGTTTGTTCAAGAAGGAACGCGACGCATCCCCATTATTTCCGCCCGTCGTCAGGTGGGACGAAGACTCTATCGGGAACGCACCAGCTACCTCCCCTTACGGGTCAACCAGGGCGGTGTTCTTCCTATTATTTTCGCTTCCACCCTCTTAATTTTGCCCTCTTCTCTGGCTCAGTTTACCCAAGGTGGGGGTGAAGAACAATCAGGAATTGGCGCAGCAATCAATCAGGTTTTGATTCAAATTGCCACTTATATGAACCCAAGTGGTCCCACGCCTTGGCTATATGTCACGGTGTACTTGCTACTGATTCTCTTCTTTAGCTATTTTTACGCCAGCTTAGTGGTTAACCCTGTGGATATGTCCCAAAACTTGAAGAAAATGGGCGCAAGTATTCCGGGAATTCGTCCGGGAAAAGCCACCAGCGAATATCTCCAAAAGGTGATTAATCGTTTAACGCTTTTAGGGGCGATTTTCTTAGGGATTGTGGCGACGGTTCCAACGGCGGTTGAAACCGCAACAGGGGTAACAACCTTCCAAGGGTTAGGGGCGACTTCTTTATTAATTTTAGTGGGGGTCGCGATCGATACTGCCAAACAAATTCAAAGCAGTGTCATTTCTCAACGCTATGAAGGAATGGTGAAACAATAATTGTTATTCGTTATTGGTTCCTTGTTCGTGGTTCATTGTTATTGATTTGCTCAACAAACAAGAAACAAAAAAGAACTAATGACAAAGAACTGATAACGAAGAACAAATGACAAATAACAAATAACCAAATAATGACAAAATATTCGCGATTGATTTTTTTCGGACCGCCAGGCGCAGGTAAAGGAACCCAAGCCAAACAACTTTCAACGGAGTGTAACATTCCTCACATTGCAACAGGGGATATTTTACGAGGCGCGATCGCCCATCAAACCCAAGTGGGACAAAAAGCCCAATCTTTTGTAGAAAATGGCGATTTAGTCCCTGATGAAGTCTTAGCGCAATTAATCAGCGATCGACTCCAAGAACCCGACGCGCGATCGGGTTGGATTCTCGATGGCTTTCCCCGCACCATCAATCAAGCAGAATTTCTCGACCAACTCCTCGGGGAACTCCACACCAATTATGATTTAGTGATCTATCTAGATGTTCCCGATGAAGTTCTCATGGAACGATTACTCGCCAGAGGACGCAAGGATGACACCCCAGAAACCATCCGTCATCGTCTCGAAGTCTTTCATAATCAAACCGAAACCTTGATTCATTTCTATCAACAACGAAACCACTTTTTGCAAGTGGATGGGAATCAACCTCTCTCCGAGGTAACAGAACGGATTAAAACCGCCATGAAAGAAGGCTACTAACTCAGCAAGACGTGAATTTTTGCTAAGATCGCTTGGGGGGTATTGGCTTCTTTTCCCCATGACTGTTAAAGAGGCTAATTCCTCAGATACTTTCTTCAAGGAGAAATTCAAATGTCTAAACAAGACCTGATTGAAATGGAAGGGACGGTTACCGAGTCCTTACCCAACGCCATGTTTCGTGTGGATTTAGAAAATGGGTTCAACGTCTTAGCCCACATCTCTGGGAAAATTCGTCGTAATTATATCAAAATCTTACCAGGGGATAAAGTGAAAGTCGAACTGACTCCCTATGACCTCACCAAAGGACGCATTACCTATCGTCTGCGGAAAAAATAGGATCAGGTTTGACAAAAGATTATGAATATGATATAGTAATAGGCTTGTAACGTAAAAAGAACAACCATGAAAGTCCGACCTTCGGTGCGAAAAATGTGTGAGCGATGCCGAGTCATTCGCCGTCGTGGGCGAGTGATGGTAATCTGCTCTAATCCTAAGCATAAGCAACGTCAAGGATAAAACGCAATTATCCAAATCTTAGCAGAAAAATTAAAGCAGGGAGAAAAACGTGGTAAGGATTGCAGGAGTTGACCTTCCGCGAGAAAAGCGGATCGAAATTGCTCTCACATACATTTATGGGATTGGCTTATCCCGTTCCCAAGAAATCTTAGCAGCAACGGGGGTAAACCCCGACATCCGAGCGAAAGACCTTGATACCAGTCAAGAAACGACTCTTCGCTCCTACATTGAAACTCACTATCAAGTAGAAGGGGATTTGCGACGCTTAGAAAACATGAACATCAAGCGTCTGGTGGATATTGGAACGTATCGCGGTCGTCGCCATCGCGCTGGGTTACCAGTGCGCGGTCAGCAGACCCGTACAAATGCTCGCACTCGTCGCGGGAAACGCCTTGCGATCGCAGGGAAAAAGAAACCCCCAGCTAAAAAATAAGCCAATCTCCTTTGTCCAATTAGATTACAGTACCCTTAAACAATCAGTATGGCGCGACAACCCAAAAAAGGTTCATCAAGAAAAACAAAACGTAACGTCCCCAGTGGCGTTGCCCACATTCAATCTACCTTCAACAACACCCTTGTAACCATCTCTGATACTAAAGGTGATGTGATTTCTTGGGCTTCAGCAGGGTCAAGTGGGTTTAAAGGAGCGAAAAAAGGAACGCCTTTTGCGGCTCAAACCGCAGCAGACCAAGCAGCTAGACGTGCAACCGAACAAGGAATGCGTCAGGTAGAAGTGATGGTCAGTGGCCCAGGCGCAGGACGAGAAACAGCCATCCGCGCCTTACAAGGTGCTGGTTTGGAAATCACCCTGATTCGGGATGTTACCCCGATTCCCCACAACGGATGTCGTCCCCCGAAGCGTCGTCGAGTGTAAAACAGTCATTTAATTAATAATGCTTTTGTCGTTTGTCCTTAGTTTCAGTAACTGATGACCAATGACTAATGACTAATGACTAAAATTAATGAAGGGAGGGAGCTAAGTGGCGCAGCTAAAAGACTTTACAGTCGATTGTGTCGAAACCAAAACCGATAATAAAACCCAACAACAATACAGTAAACTTGTCTTAGAACCTTTAGAAAGAGGTCAAGGCATTACGGTGGGAAACGCCCTGAGACGAGTCCTGCTGTCCAATTTAGAAGGGACGGCAGTAACAGCAACTCGGATTGCTGGCGTGACTCACGAATTTGCCACTGTCCCCGGGGTCAGAGAAGATGTCCTCGAAATCTTACTCAATCTCAAAGAGCTTGTCTTTAGAAGTTACTCTCCAGGACCCCATATTGCTCGTTTAGCAGCGATCGGACCAAAAACCATCACCGCTGGGGATTTTGATGTCCCCTCAGAAGTGGAAGTGGTCGATCCCACTGGCTATGTTGCCACTCTAGCAGATGGGGCAAAACTGGAGATGGAAATCCGTATCGAGAGAGGGGTTGGCTATCGCATTGTCAATCTTGAAAAAGAAGATATTAGTTCCCTAGACTTCCTCCAAATTGATGCGGTGTTTATGCCAGTGTCTAAAGTCAACTATAGCGTTGAAGAAACTCGTCTTGATGAGGGAGAGAATAAAGACCGACTGATATTAGAAATTACCACCAATGGTAGCATCAAGCCCGATGAAGCTCTCTCTCAAGCAGCGACGATTCTCGTCGGGTTATTCCATCCCTTGGGCGATTTGAATATCCAGCCCTCCCCAGAAGAGAAAGAAGAAGAGGAAGACCCCAACGGACAAATTCCGATCGAGGAGTTACAGCTTTCTGTGAGAGCTTATAACTGTCTTAAACGCGCTCAGATTAACTCTGTCGCCGATTTACTAGACTACAGCCACGAAGACCTCTTAGAAATTAAAAACTTCGGGCAAAAATCTGCAGAAGAGGTGGTCGATGCTCTCAAACAACGCTTGGGGATTACCCTTCCTCAAGAAAAATCTGCAGCCAACTAATTAAGTGTAAACCCAGAAAAAGGAGACTGATTATGCGTCATGGTCGTCGTGTGAAAAAATTGGGTCGCCCTGCTGACCAGCGTCGAGCGCTGCTACGCTCTTTGACGACAGAATTGATCCGACACGGTCAGATTACCACAACCAAAACCCGCGCGAAAGCCGTGCGATCAGAAGCAGATAAAATGATTACCCTCGCTAAAGATGGCTCTTTGTCCGCCAGACGACAAGCCATTAGCTATCTGTACGATAAAAAACTGGTGCAGAGCTTGTTTAAAGATGCGCCAGAGCGTTATGGAAACCGCAATGGCGGTTACACCCGCGTCTTGAGAACTGTTCGCCGTCGCGGGGATAATGCAGAAATGGCTGTGATTGAATTGGTGTAAGTTTTGTGATTGCATCGGAAGAAAAAAAGCGAGTTGTTCTCCTGATTCAATACTGGGGAACTGCCTTTTATGGCTGGCAACGGCAACCCCATTATCGCACGGTGCAAGAAGACATTGAAACTGCCATTAATCGCACCATTGCGCCCCCAGAGTGGCTGCCCCTACACGGGGCAGGACGTACCGATAGCGGGGTTCATGCAGCAGCGCAAGTTGCCCATTTTGATGTCATTAGCCCGATTCCTGCTCACAAGTTGGCCACAGTGTTGAATAAATACTTAGCAGAGGATGTGCTGATTCGGGCTTCGGCTGCGGTAAGCTCAGACTGGCACGCTCGGTTTTCCGCCCGTTATCGACGCTATCGGTACACGCTTTACACCGCAGCAACTCCCAACTTATTCGTTGCGCCGTTTAGTTGGCACTATTATTATGCTCCTCTTGACGAAGCAGCGATCGCGCAAGCAATGCAGCCTCTGTTAGGTTATCATGATCTGGCAGCTTTCTGTCGCGCTGGCTCGGAACGCTCCCACACTTGGGTGGATATCCAAGATGTCCAATGCACCCGCAATGGTTCTCTTGTGGAAATTGAAATCCAAGCAGACGGCTTTTTATACGGGATGGTGCGCTTGCTCGTGGGAATGTTAGTGCAAGTGGGAACGGGAGAACTCAGCAGGGAAGCGTTTCGAGAGATTTGGCAAAATCAGCAGCGCGATCGCGTGAAATATTCTGCCCCAGCGCGGGGGTTATGCCTCTTGCGCGTGGGCTATGATGACTTTCCTTTCCCAAAATCAACTTGGTTTGACAGCCAACCTCATTTTAATTTCAACACAGAACGCTAAATTATGACACTCCATCAAACCCCCCAACCTAAAACAGACACTCTAGAAAAAAAATGGTATGTGATTGATGCCACAGGTTACCGCATCGGTCGCCTTGCCACAGAAGTTGCTGGCATTATTCGTGGTAAAAATAAGCCAGAGTTTACCCCGCACGTAGATACAGGGGACTTTGTGATTGTGATTAACGCCGAAAAGGTCACTGTTAGCGGGAATAAAGCAAACGAAAAACTCTATCGCCGTCACTCAGGAAGACCAGGCGGGATGAAAGTAGAAACGTTCAACCAACTGCAACGGAGAATCCCAGAACGGATCATTGAAAAAGCCGTGAAAGGAATGCTCCCGAAAAATCGTCTCGGTCGGCAACTTTTTAATAAATTAAAAGTATATGCGGGTCCTGAACATCCTCATCAAGCCCAAAAACCCATTGAAATCACCCCATCTAACTGATAAATAGGAGATTAAACACTGATGCAAGCTACCGATAACAACCGCGTTGTGTACTGGGGAACAGGTCGGCGCAAAAGCTCGATCGCGCGGGTGCGCCTCGTCCCAGGGAATGGTCAAATCCTCGTTAACCGTCGTAGTGGAGAAGACTACTTTAACTTTAATCCCAATTATGTTTCCGCGATTAAAGCTCCCCTCGAAACCTTGGGCTTAGAAAATGATTATGATGTCCTTGTCAATGCTCATGGCGGAGGATTAACGGGACAAGCGGAAGCAGTCCGTTTAGGAGTCGCCCGCGCCCTGTGCAAACTTGATCCCGATAATCGCTCTCCTTTGAAAACCGAAGGCTACCTCAGACGCGATCCCAGAGCAAAAGAACGGAGAAAATACGGGTTACGGAAAGCTAGAAAAGCTCCCCAATTCTCGAAACGTTAAAATGAAACAGGAGAGCAACTTTCACGGCTCTCGTTATCACTAATTAATTATTGTAATTTTAAGGAGGACATTATGCCGAAAGAAGGAATTCATCCCCAATGGTATCCAGACGCAAAAGTGATTTGTAATGGGGAAGTGGTCATGACTGTTGGCGCAACTCAACCTGAACTTCATGTTGATGTTTGGTCGGGAAATCATCCCTTCTATACTGGAAATCAGAAAATTATTGACACCGAAGGACGGGTCGATCGCTTCTTACGGAAATATGGAATGTTTGACGATTCCGATGAGGAATAGGAAAATAAATGGTTTCTAATTGTTGCTGCGATCGCGCTTTCGGACAAAACCTGTATATTTTCAAAAATTAATAATGAGTCATTAGTCATTGGTTATTAGTTCATAGTGCTTCGCCCTACATGGTTCTTTGTTAATCAACCACATACCCCTACAATAATCCCCCCTAACCCCCCTTTGTAAGGCAGGGTCGTTTCATTCTCCTGAAATCCTCTTCAGGTGGGGAGAT
>CAYXDG010000016.1:50736-52127 GCA_964463655.1 uncultured Dactylococcopsis sp. | reverse complement strand
GTAATTCAAGTACCCGACGAACAGTAAGGCGTAAATCCCTAATGCAGGGCTGTCCATTCATACGATTGGGGTTGCTGGTAATACGGTCTAATTTCATCTTCATCACCCTTTCTATTGCATATATAGTTTATTCCAGCGGTCTTTGAGCTTCTTTTGTTGTAAAGGTAGTGCTGAATAGTAATGATACAATATCTTGAGAGATTGAAGTTAGCGAAAGAGATGAGTAATGGGTAGTGGTGCATCCTAATGATAGCGGTCATGCCAGATTGAGCAATCTAGCTTCGATTTTTCATTCCTATGCAGGACTACCATCAAAGAATGATTAGTCCCATCTTATTGCAACAATTCATTAGTTAATTTACATTTTAGTGATAAACCGATTAGTTTTTTTTATGCTAATCGACTCTCCTGTCTGGTAGAGAGTTTAAGCTATTAGTGTCGGGAACACGCTTAATTTTAATGATTTTATGATGCAACGCCGAGACTTTTTAATTCTAAGTAGCAGTGGCGCGATCGGTTTACTACTCGCTCAATTTGTCGCTTCTCAACCGAGTTTAACCCAAACCTTTCCCTCAGTTTTCAAGAGTAAAAATGGACTGCTAGAGCTTGATTTGAGCATTACATCGCAGCGTTTTTCCTTAGCAGGAGAAAGCGGAAACGTTTTAACCTATAATCAACAGCTACCCGGACCCCGTTTAGAAGCGAAACCAGGGGATAAAGTTCACATTCACGCTCGAAATGAATTATCGAATCCCACGAATGTACATTATCACGGTTTGCATATTTCACCGCAAGGATCAGGCAATAATGTCTTTCGTTCTATAGCAAGGGGAGAAACCCATACTTATGAATTTACAATTCCCGACGATCATCCTAGCACCACTGCTTTTTATCATCCTCATCGACATGGTTATGTTGCGGAACAATGCTTTGGTGGGTTAGGAGGAATTTTTGTTGTACGGGGCGAATTAGATGAAATTCCAGAAGTAAAAAAAGCCCAAGAAGAATTTGTTTTTCTCAAAGATTTTGATCTCAATGGGAGACAGAATCGAATGGGGCTAATGATGGGAAGAGAAGGATCATTAGTAACGGTTAATGGTCAAGTGAATCCATCTTTTTCTATCTCGAAAGGAGGATTATTAAGACTCCGCATTGTTAATGCTTCAGTTTCTCGTTTCTATCGCTTAAAGTTAGAAAATCATCCTTTTTATCTGATTGCTACTGATGGCGGTGCAACTTCTTTCCCAATTGAGCAATCAGAATTATTATTAGCTCCAGCAGAAAGAGCAGAAGTATTAATTCAAGGAAAGCAATCATCAGGAAACTATCGTCTTTTAAATCTCCCTTATAACCGTGTTGGGATGGGAATGATGGGAAATGGAATGATGGGA
>CAYXDG010000016.1:0-50636 GCA_964463655.1 uncultured Dactylococcopsis sp. | reverse complement strand
TGGAATGATGGGAGGTGGAATGATGGGAGGTGGAATGATGGGAGGAAGAAGCAACCAAAATAATGAAGGAGAAACTCTCGCCACTTTCGCCTATTCTGGGGAAGAAGTTGAACCCTTATCTTTACCTAAAAAACTAATTCCTGTGGAAGCATTACCAGAACCGAAAACAGTCCGACAATTTAGTTTAAATCATGGCATGAGTCGAGGACAAGGAATGCAGTTTTTAATTAACGGACGCAGTTATAATAATCCGCAACGAATTGATACCAAAGTTTCTCTAAATACCGTAGAAGACTGGGAAATCATCAATACTGGAATGATGGATCATCCCTTTCATTTACATACAAATCGCTTTCAAGTCATCGGTCGCAATGGTGAAGCTGTAGAAAATCGCACTTGGAAAGATACCGTTTTAGTACCAAGAGGAGAGAGTATTCGCATCCGCATTCCCTTCCGAGATTTTGTCGGAAAAACTGTTTATCATTGCCACATTTTAGACCATGAAGAGTTAGGAATGATGGGCATTATTGAAATGAATGCTTAATGAGTCTTTCCACTGTTATTGTGGCGATTCACTCTATGTTATAATACTCCTAAAAACTCCCCCCCTTAATCCCCCCTAGCCCCCCTTTGAAAGTTAATCCCCCCTAGCCCCCCTTTGAAAGGGGGGAAAAGAAGAATGAAACTCAAGACGAGGAAAGTTTGGGGCATTGGATTTAACTTGGCTTTATCCCTTCTTAAATGCTTTTGGGATTTTAGTTTTATTAGTAACTGGAATTATTGTCTGGTTACAAATACCTTTGCCGAAAAAAAGAGCTAACTCTAAAAGCAATTCCAACTCTTAGCAGTTTATGTTTGATTAATGAAAATCCCAGATGTCTGTTACTACTTCTAATTTAATTCAAATTGGTGAACTTAGTAAAAGTAGTGGTTTATCGGTTAAAACCATTCGCTATTACGAAGATTTAGGTTTAATTCATGCGGTGAAACGATCGCGCGGTGGGTTTCGTTTATTTGAAGAGAAAATGACCCTGATTCGCTTGCAATTTATTAAACAAGCGCAAAGTTTAGGGATGAGTTTAAGCGAAATTAAAGAATTTTTAAAAGTGCGCGATCGCGGCGAATTACCCTGTCACGATGTTAAAGAAAAACTCGAAGATAAAGTCACTCAAATTGACCAACAAATTCAAGCTCTACAACATCTTCAAACACAAATTAAATCCCTTTTAGCTGGGGCTGATCCGATTTTAGAAACCCCAGAGGACGATCGCATTTGTCCAATTATTCAACCCATCCCAGATTATCCTAAAATTGAAGAGGACTAATATAAACTCTGACGGTTGTCGTTTTTGTAATAAAAAAACAACTTAATTGAGGGAAAAATAATGAAACAAGTTACAATTGCTGAAGCCAGCAAAAACTTATCAGAATTGATTAATTTAGCCTTGAACGGAGAAGAAGTAATGATTACTAAAGATAGCTCTGTCGTCCAATTAATTTCCGCCATTCCTGTTAAGCGTTATCCTACTAAAGCTGGTAGTGCTAAAGGTATGGTTTGGATGAGTGATGATTTTGACGAACCACTAGAGGACTTTGAAGACCATGCCAAACCTCGATTTGGTAGTATTGGTAAATTAGATTTAGAATGATCGATCGAACAACTGGTTGAAGAACAGATTATTGCTAACGGGATTGAACTTTGAGATATAGCGCTACAAAATCAGGTTAGGACGTTCTTAAAAAGACTAGCGACCGAGACGGTCGCACTTCCACCGTTCGGGAAATGTCCTAATATAAGCACGGTGCGCTATATCACTACTGAACATATTGCTGTTGTTTCCACTCTGCCATTACATCTTCGATTGCAACCTGTTCATCATCAATAACTTCTCTTACACTCTCTTTCACAATTGTTTTGAGAGTTTCTGTATCCATCGCAAGTTTCATTAAATTTTATTCTCCTACGCGATCGCAACGCTAAGATAATTAGTGAAGTCGGGAAGAGGCTATAAGTCATGACAAGTTTCATCGAGAGTGAGACCCGTTCCGAGATTTTTTATCCCAGTGAGGATGGTGAACCTTTGGCAGAAAGTTACGCTCACCTGTATGCAATTTTGACCACTTTGGAAGTGTTACGTCAATATTTGAATGATCAGCAAGCAACTGTCTTGAGCAATCAATTTTTATACTACGCTCAAGGCTTTCCCAAATTGCGAGTCGCTCCCGATGTGATGGTCATCTTTAATGTCACTCCTGGAGGGCGAGATAACTATAAAATCTGGGAAGAAGGACAAGTTCCCTCGGTGATCTTTGAAATGACTTCTCAAGGGACAAAACAGGAAGATTTAGAAACGAAGAAGACACTTTATGAAAATTTAGGAGTCACTGAATATTGGTTATTTGATCCGAGGGGAGAATGGGTCAAAGAAAAGTTACGCGGTTATCGTTTGGTAGAAGAAACCTATCAGTTGATTCGCGATCGACACAGTGAACCGTTAAACTTAGACTTACAGGTAGAAGATACGCTCATCGGCTTCTATCGCGCTGATACAGGGGAGAAATTACTCATCCCTGAAGAGTTAGCCCAAGCACTAGAACAAGAGGTACAAGCGCGAGAAAATGCAGAAAGACGAGTTGCTGAACTTGAAGCTCGTTTAGCCCGCTATCAGCAACAATTTGGCGACTTACCAGTGGAAAAAAACTAAAAAAATTATTGGTCACCAATCCAGCATTAATCACGGGATACACCACAGGAGGGATTAAATATGGATCGGCCGGCCCTGGGGTTTTATAGCGCGACAAAATCAGGTTAGGACGTTCTTAAAAAGACTAGCGACCGAGACGGTCGCACTCCCACCGTTCGGGAAATGTCCTAATATAAGCACGTAGCGCTATACATACCCGACGCTGGCTGTACGAGTGGTTATTTGCCCATCCTTTCACCACGTTACAAGTTGAAGACAGCTTCACTCGGAACTATTTATGTCTGCTTTTCTCCTTGCGAAATGAAGCGTTAGGAGGAATAATCGCTAACTTTCTTCAACCACGGAAAAAACCACAGAAGCTCATGTTACAGCAGTGATGCGATCGCTGCGATCGCGCTTTTTATCTATTATATCAAAAAAGCAACAATCTTACAGATTTATAAACAGAAAGGATAGAAGAGTTTGTTAGATGGATTGAGAATTCTTGTTATTGTTTTCAGTTATTTTGGATTAGCGTTTGGGCGGTTTTCGGGGTTGCGAATGAATCGGACAACGATCGCGCTTTCTGGAGTTGCCATTTTAATCACATTAGGGACACTTTCGGCTGCAGAAGTTTGGTCAGCTATTAACGGTGAAACGATTCTTTTTCTCTTAGGAATGATGATCGTCAATACGCATTTAAGCTATGCTGGCTTTTTTCAGTTTGCTTTGCAACGTATTATTCAATGGGTGAACAGTCCTTTCACCTTATTAGTTATGTTAACATTCAGTAGCGGTGTCCTCTCAATGTTATTTCTAAATGATACGATCGCGCTGGTTTTTACCCCCTTAACTTTACTCCTTACCCAACAATTAAAACTCAATCCCATTCCTTATTTGTTTACCGTTGCTGCTGCTACCAATATCGGCTCAGTAGCGACCATTAATGGCAATCCTCAAAACTTAATTATTGGTTCAATTTCCGACATTTCCTATCTTAATTTTGCCTTAGCGTTAACCCCAGTTGCGGTTTTTGGCTTAATCATACAAATTTTATGGCTAATTATTTTATATCCTGAAGCGCGATCGCTGTCTCCTCTTCCTTCTCCTCCTCCCCTAAAATATCGCTTACATAAACCGCTTCTTTTCAAAACCCTAATTGTCAACTTTGCCATCTTAATAGGCTTAATTATCGGGCTACCTTTAGCAGAAACTGCCTTTGTGGGTGGCGCAGTTTTATTAATTACTCGTCGCCTCAAACCCGAACGCATTTTAAGAGAAATTGATTGGAATTTGTTAGTGTTATTTTCAGGCTTATTTATTCTTACAGAAGCCAGTCAAGAACTTAATTTATTTACTCCTTTTACCCATTTAGTCGAAACCCCATCGGGATTAGTGACACTCAGCACTGTCTTATCTAACATCATTTCTAATGTTCCCACTGTCTTACTTTTACAAACGCTAATTCCACAAAATGATCAACAAAGTTGGTTACTTTTAGCAGCGAGTTCCACCCTCGCGGGAAACTTAACACTTTTTGGCGCAATGGCAAACTTAATTGTGGTAGAAGTAGCAAGTAAGCGTGGCTATCAGTTAGGTATTTGGCAACATTTACGCTTTGGTTTCCCATTAACATTGGTAACACTAATTTTTAGTTATTTTTGGTTAAAAGGATAATTTCAACCAGCTAAATAAATCGCCTACGCTTAGACTCAAATCACCGACTAAATCAGGAACAGGTAAAATATCTTCCTTTTTTTTCAGCAGTTGGGGTTGTTTTCCTTGAGGAAAAACAAGAATCGATCGCGCTTTGGGATCAATGAGCCAACCCATTTCAGTGCCATGATTAAGACAGTGTAAAATGATACCTGTTACCTTCGTAGAACTTTGGTCTGGAGAAAGGATTTCAATAATCCAATTTGGCACAAGGGGAAAGACATTGGCAATATCGCCACTCTCATCAACTGGAATGCGTTCCCAAGCAAAGATGGTAACATCAGGCACAACTGAACATCCGCCAAAAGTACAGCGTAACTCTGGAAAAGCCATCGCCACTTTGGACTCTTCTACCAGTTGATTGATTACTGTCACCAACTTACCTTGTAATTTACTATGTTTTCCCTGTGGCATAGGCTTTTGAATAATCTGTCCGTTAATATATTCGCTGGCTGGCTTCGTTTCTGGTTGTTTCAGAAACTCCTCTAATGTGATTATTTTTTCTGGAACTTGTACCATATTTGATTTCTCCACAACTCATCAAACTTTAAATAATTACTTTATTGCCCTCATTTACTGATGCGACTTAGGAGTCGTTGATTGCTGGAGAAAAATATGTTTTTTCAGCAAGGGGATTAACGTGAATTTTGTTACTTGATTGTTCGTAAACTTTTCTAAGAGACAACGGCGGTCGAGGGCATTTAAGGCGATTATAACATAGGATAAATCTGGAAGATCAGGAAGTTCGTTAGCAATTTCATTGAGGGTAAGTCCTTGTGGTGCGATTGACGAGTTTTCTGCACTAGGCGCGATCGCGATTTGATTAATCACTTGTTCTTCTAAAGGAGATAAACGGTTTAATTGTTCAGAAAAATAAGCAGCGAGAATTTCACCAACAAAAATGGTATTTGTGGCAAATAAATCTTGAAGATTACCATTAAATAAAGTCTGAACTGTGGTAACAATTTGATTCAGGGCGATCGGATGACCCGAATAATCTGAAATTAGTTGAGACAATTGGCTATCATCATAGTTAAGACCTTTTCCTGTTAGGAATGCTTGCGCTGTTGTTGGGGTGAATCCTTTGAGGGTAAAAATGCGAGTGGGTGTATCATTTCCAGCTAAAGACATGAGTTCGATAGGAGCTTCTCGACTGAGGATTAAAAGACTACTTTGATGGCGAGTTTGGGCAATTTGTTTTAACAGTTTTCCATAGGATTCATAGCCTTTTTGGTAATAGCCAGCCCAGTTTTTTTCTTGAAAGAGGGTTTCAAATTGATCGAGGATAATTAAGCATCGATCGCGCTGCATTTTTGCGATTAAATCAGTAATTGTGGGAGAATCATTCCGTTGCATTTTTGTCTCTTCTTCCGACTGTAACCCGATCATTAAATCCGTGAGAAGTGTCTCTAGGGTAGGAACAGAAGGTGAGGGAAGGTTGCGCCAAATAATGTGATCGTAGTGGGTTGAAATTTGTTCAACTAAGTGAGCCGTGAAAACACTTTTTCCGATTCCTCCCATCCCCAAAAGTGCGACTAAAGGACATCTCTCTCTGATCAGATACTGTTTTATATGTGAGAGTTCTTCCTTACGCCCATAAAATGTTCCCACGATCGGTGCGTTTTCCCAGTAGAAGTGAGAGTGAGTAGCGGAGTCGGTTTGAAGATTTTCCCTCTGTTTTTGGTATTCTTCGAGGATAACTTTCTGTAACTTGGCGAATTTTCCAGGTCCTGATCCTTCAATGCGGAACTTTCTGTAAACCTCTCCGAGTCTTTTTTGGAGGGCGTTTCGTTGGATTCCTAATTTCTGCGCGATCGTGCTTAAATCTTCCCCTTCGAGGGTATCGAGTAGCACTTCTAACTCACCATCAGATACCCCTAACCGCTTCGTCAGGGACTTCAAAAACTCTGGAGGGACAACCATAATTCAATTTTCTGCTGTTTGACTCATTCTAATCTCACTTTACCATATCGATCAGAATCTAAATGAGAGTAGGAAGCGCAACATGGCGAAGTTGCAGAGATGATAAGATCAAACGAATTAGATGTGGACTCTCAAAGCGTGATGACAAAAAAAGAAGAGTTAATTCAATCAATGAGCGCGATCGCCAGATGAAGTGGTTTCTGCGCTCTGGGAAAGGTTGCAAGAGTTACAGCAATCATTATCAGAAGCGAGCAACATTCAAGAGGAATAATTCGGGAAAGTCAATTAAGCGTTACATACTACTCAAATCTTGCGATGTCATCAAATCAATTAACCTGTCCTAGTTGCGGCTCAAAACACATTATAAAAAATGGCTCAATTCACAACAAAAAAACTAAATTTAAATGTCAATTTTGTGGTCGTCAATTTATTGATAACCCTACCCAAAAGGTGATTGATTCCGAAACGATTGATTTGATTGAAAAACTCTTACTTGAAAAAATCAGCTTGGCGGGAATTGCACGGGTAACTAATGTATCTGAAAAATGGCGGCAAGATTATGTCAATGATAAGACTACTTCTACAGGACTACCTTAATTTTAATCCTTTACGTTACATATACAAAGATTTTTGCTTAAACACTTATATGTCCCAACTCGAATACGTAGCGCTATACATAATAATTATAATAAGTTGCTCTGAAATCATAGCAGTTTTCACTGTTTCTGTCCTTAAAGCAGAGGGAGACAAAAAGCGAATTGTAGATTTTGTTATTCTTAGAACCGGTTTCCTTTAAAAAAGATTCACAGTGAACGCGATGTGGCGAAGCGAGAAGCTACGTCCCTTCCCAAAGCAGCGATCGCGCGTGGTTGTATCTTATCCAATCCCCCTTTTGGGACAAAGAGAGCAAATCAAGTCCCAGGGAGAGAAGATTTCACCATTGAAACCAGTAACAAACCATTAAATTTTGTTCAGCATATTTTAACCACTTTGAAAACAGGAGCAAGAGCGGAAGTGTTTAAGATTTTAATGGAGGATTGTAATGTCCATACCGTGTTAAGATTACCCAATTTATCTAACTCCTCAAAGTTTAACCAATGCAATTCCTCTTCTAATCAAAAATACTCATCAGACTTACGGCAACTAATAAGCATAACTGATGAGTAATTAGATTATTTAGGCAGTGGTTGGGACTTGTTGGCGCGATCGCGTTCCTACCTTTTGCAGTAACACAGCATCCTTCTGTCCGAGAGTGATTCCCCGACGAGATGGGCGCACAGGTTTTTGGTTTAATAACGTTAAATCCAATTCAGAGAGAATTGTTCCTAAAATGATTTTCATTTCATATTGTGCCAGTGCAGCGCCCACACAACGTCGCACACCGCCCCCAAAGGGCATAAACTCATAAGGAGAGAACTGTCGTTCTAAGAAGCGTTCAGGGCGAAACTGTTTCGGTTGTGGATACAAATCTTCCCGTTGGTGAAGCAGATAAATCGACCCCATTAATAACATTCCTGGTTCTAAGTGACAGCCACACATCTCCATCGGTTCTTGTACCCGACGCGGGAAAGTTAACATGGCGACGGGATGAATGCGGAGGGTTTCATTGCAAAGGGCGCTGAGATAATCCAGTTTGAGGAATGATGAGGGATGGTTGGAGCCAGAGACTTCATCCAAATCTGAGAGTAATTTCTGTTTGACTTCTGGGAGAGAATGAATCCAATACATCGCCCAAGTTAAAGCAGTGGCGGTGGTTTCATGTCCAGCGACCAGTAAGGTCATCAACTCATCGCGCAAGTCTTGATCGCTGAGACCATTGCCATCTTCATCTTCTGCCATTAATAATAAGGAAAGAATGTCAACGCGATCAGGGTCGGGATTTGCCCGTCGTTCTTGGATTTCGGCAAACAACAGGCGATCGGTTTCTTGTTTCAACTGTTCAATCTTCGCCCCTGGACTCCATGATCCATAGTCTTTTCTCAGCCAAGGTATGAACAGCAAAAGAGAAGCTAAAGGCGAGTCAGTCATATTGAGACGCTGACTGAGTAAAGTTTGTAAGCGATCGTAACGCTCCCCTTTATTCAAGCCAAACACTGCTTGTAAGATAACACCCATCGTGATTTTTTGCATCGCATCGCGAACATTGAGGGAGTCTGTTTGTGACCACTGTTCAATCACTTCATGGGTTAGATTTTGAATGATTTCCCCGTAGGCTTTCAGGCGCTCCCCATGAAAGGGAGGCATCACTAATTGTCTGCGACGGCGATGTTCATTTCCACTGAGGAGAATTAAGTTTTGGCGACCCAGTAAGGGTTCTAAAATCCCATTGACTTCTCCTGGAGAGGTAAACTGTTTTCCTGTGTCATGGGTGAGGATATATTGTAATGCCTTTGGCTCTTGTACCATGATTAGGGGCTCCAAGCCTTGCCAAGTGACTTGCGCTTGAAAGATATCGCCGTATTTTTGGAATTGACTTTCCATGTAACCCACTGGGTTTAAAACCCAATGGACGACTTGTACAGGGAGGGGCGCTTGAGGAATGGGGACTGTCTTGGTTTTAGAATTCATTGTCATAAATTTTTTGGAGGCTGTTATTTCTATGTTAAAAAATATCATCCCATCCCTGCGCGATCGCTGTGACCAATTAATCCTGTAGAGACATTCCATGGAACATCTCTACATCAAATTATCTTGATTTGGGGTTAAAAATTTGTTGGGTGCGTTCAAACACATCTAAACCTTGCTGCTGCAACCAGTAGGGAAGATCAATGAAAACCCAGTTTTCTGATAATTTATCCCCACGACGATAGTAAATATCGACTACCTGCATATCTGCAGCCATTTCTCCTCCTGGCAACCCTAAAAAGCCCCCGATCGGGATGTTAGAGAGATTGGGCCAGCCAAAGAAACAGGCGAAGTTTCCTTCCGCAAAACGACATACATGACCGTTAAATTTTTTACCTTTGAGATTGCTACGGAAGGGAAGTTGATGCTGTTGCTGATAGCGAGGAATGGTATAAGATGCACCAATTCCACACGGACCATACCAAACCATATCTTTTGCCCAAGTTCGTTCTAGCACTTCTGGCGGACAACCCATTGAACCGCTTTCATTGAGTGTCACTAAATCGCCAATCATCTCATTAACCAAGGCGAGGGTCGCTTTTCCTTCTTCTGGCGGTGCATCTTCAAATAATAACCCATTGTGGTGACGCGGCCCTGGATAGACATAATGTTTTCCTGTGGAGGGAGGTAAGGGATAAACCCCTGCTTGATCCATGACGCTGAGGAGATCGATAAATAAACCCGTCTTGGTGATTTTCCCAGCTTCGACGCAGTTAAATTCAGCGTAGCGCACATTCATAATTTTACCTGTGGCAGGGATGCCTAAGAAATCTTCATCAAATAATCCCATGAAGTTTCCCATACTCATGACCCATTTTTCTTCGGGGTTGACTTCATTGATTCCTGCAATAAAAATGTCTTGGCGACGTTGGAGATGGGTTAAAGAGGTTAGAAACGGTTTCCAGAAGACATCAGCAACGGTTTCCGCGCCTTTTTGTTCGCGAAAGGGATAAACGCTGCGCCAGAGATAATTTTGAGTGGTATGAGCGCTCAGCACGTCTCCTATTGTATCGGGAGTCCCTTGCTCGATCGCGTTAAAGTAGTTCAGAACCACCTGTTTAATCTCTTGATAGGAAGTTTGATTGGGAGTGATTGATTCAGGATTTGCTTTTTGGATATGAGGATGACCGCATTCGGCCGTGTCAGGAAATGCTGGTTGGAGTTGGAATAATTTCAAAAATTTCTCTTTCATGGTTCTCTCTCTCGATAAATTAATCTGAAATTCTCTAATGGTTGCTGAGCGAACTTAAATTATTAATTTTTCATGGGATTGAGGGGAATAGAAAATCCCACTTTCTAGGGTTTCTGGTAATAGCAACCACAGACAACCTGCTAGGATTAAAATCAGAGGCGATCCCCACATGGCAGTTGTCAGATCAGTTCGATTTTGAATGAAAATAACCACCATCGGGGCCCACATCCCGATCGCGCGACCGCCATGAAATAAGGCTGCGCCAAAACTGCGTAAATGAGGGGAAAATAATTCGGAAAAGTAGCCCCCCCAAATGGCACTAGAAGACAAACAAAAGTTGTAAATTAGCCCTAAAATTGCTAATAAATTCAACGGGCCGATCATCAAGTTACTAGGAGTCATCAAAAACAGGGTAACAATGACACTGGCGAGAATAAAGCCCAAGGCGTTGACTTTGCGACCATACCGATCGGCGATCGCGCCCCAAACCCAAGCACCGAGTAAACTCCCGAAAGCAGAGATTGAGAAAATCACCCCAATAGTTGTCCCCTCAAACTCCCGCACTTCTTTGAGATAAGTGGTTACAAATCCGTTGAAAAATTGATAACAATAGAAGTTTAAACCTGCTAATAATAAGCAAATTATTGTTAAGCGCAGACTTGATCCTTGAAACATTTCCCCCCATGATGGGGATGTAGGACGATTCTCCTCTGAGACCATCATCTGTTGATCGCTGGGGATAATGAGGATCATCAATAATGCGGTAATCACAGGAGGCAATCCTCCCAGCCACATCAGACTTTCCCAAGGTGCTTCAACACTAGCAATAAACCCTCCATAAATTCCCATCACGATCAGCGCCACAGAAAACATACTAGAGGCGAAGGCGGTTAATTTTCCGCGCACGGTGGGCTCAAATAAGCTGGTGATCATTGCGATCGCGATCGTGAAATATCCCCCAAGGGAAATCCCAACAATCAAGCGCATTACAAACCAAGCGAAATGATGAGTAAACATAAGGTTAATCAGGGTTGCACTGCCATTGAGCAAGGTAATCGCGATTAATGTCCATTTTTTCCCGATTTTTCCTGCAATCCAAGCGCCACTCAATGCTCCCATGAGCGCTCCGGCTGACTGCCAGGTATAGAATTGTGCTGTATGCTCTAAACTAATATCGGGATAGGATTCTACTAGGTAAGGACGAACATAATCGATGATGACAAAGTTATAGCAATAGAAGAAATATCCCACTAAAATAGCCAAGTAGGTGGCGATTTTTTGCCATGTTGTTGTCTTGCTGGTCAATTTTTTCGGGGATACTAATGAATGACACGCCATTAAATACTCCTCAATATCTACATTCAGGACTGGCTTCTGAATCCTAGGTTTCAGAAGGTTAGAAATAGTTTTGAATACGGCGATCGCCCGACCATAATTCCTTCATTTTTAGCGCAATCTCTTGGCAAAAAACTGTTCAATCTGGACAATTAAGAATGATTTTTAGAGATATTGGAAGTCAAGCAACAGGTTAATGTCATACCACTGTTTTGGTTGGGTAGAACGAAGCGAAACCCAACCTAATGTTTACTTTTTTTAAGAGTTATACGATTTTGGAAATGTCGTTTGACCTCCCGAATGGGATTCGGGATTGTATCAATTCTCAAGTTAATCTTCACCAAGCAGAGGAGTCACTAAAGCCCGATCGCTGCTTTTTTCTTGACTAGCTTTTACTTTTAAATACTGAGCCAATTGCGCTTCAATTTTATCTCGTACTAATGTCCGATAAACTAAGAAATGTTCTCCTAATGCACACAAGGAAAGATAACTTGTCCATAATTTCGGTTTAGCACGATAGATATGGAACAGATATTTCCAGAATGTCCAACGAGTTTTACGGAGGATTCCCTGTCGCCAGAAAATGAGTAGCATGGCGCGAATTGTGGTGAAATCTACGGCGCGAGATTTGCGGTTGTGTTTGGGTTCGCCAATGAGTAAAAATTGATTGTAAGCGCGATCGAGGTAGTTTTGCGGGTCGTATAATTCCCAGAAGGCGCGGACATATTCCTTGGCAATTTCTTCAATGGGACGAGTGGGAATAAAGTTCATCAGTGTGGTTTGATTAATATTCGCACCGTCATCTAACAAGCGCCCTTCTTTTTCCAAACGATGCCATAATCCTGTATCAGGAAGCGCCTGTAGCATACTGAACATGGCGAGGGTAATGGAGGTATTTTCCACAAATTCAATAATGCGATCGCCTGCTTGGGGTTTTTCGCCATCAAAGCCAATGATAAAGCCTGCGGTAACGCGCAAGCCATGACCCATAATTGTTTTTACGGCTTCTGAAAGGGGGTCGCGAGTGTTTTGATGTTTTTTGGTTAAGACTAAACTCTCTTCATCTGGGGTTTCAATTCCCAAAAAGACGGAATTAAAGTTAGCATCAACCATTAACTCCATCAATTCTGGGTCTTGCGCCAAATCAACAGAAGCCTCTGTATTGAGGGTAAACGGATAATTATGTTCCGCCATCCAGACTTTTAATTCTCGCAGTAATAGCTTAACATTGCGCTTATTCCCAATAAAATTATCATCAACAACAAAAATACTGCGTCGCCATCCCAATTCATATAAGCGTTCTAACTCGGCAATTAATTGCCCTGGAGTTTTCGTGCGCGGTTTGCGCCCATAGAGGACAATAATATCGCAAAATTCACATTGGAAAGGACACCCTCGGGAAAATTGCGCCGACATATTATCATAGGCTTCTAAGTCCAATAAATCGTAGCGGGGAATGGGAGTGTGGGTGACATCGGGTTTTTCCTCCGTTCTGAATTTACCACTGGTTTCTCCTCGTTCTAATGCTTCTAAGAACATAGGAATCGTGATTTCTCCTTCATCTAGAATTAGATAATCAGCGCCAGTGGCTTCTACTTCTTTCGATAACGCTGTGGGATAGGGACCCCCTACTGCAACAGGTTTCCCGTAGCGCTTGGCTTCTTGAATTTGGGCGTTAAAGTCTTCTTTTTGGACAATCATCGCGGAAAGAACCACTAACTCTGCCCATTCCCACTCTTCGGGAGTGACTTCACGAAGACTGCAATCGACCAGTTTAAAGTCCCATTCTTGGGGGAAAATTGCAGCAACAGTGATTAAACCTAATGGGGGTAAGAAGGTTTTACGGTTGACTAAGGCTAAAGCCTCTTCAAATGACCAGAAACTTTTTGGAAAACGGGGATAGACGAGTAAGACACGCATGAAATAGGTTTTTATCTATTTAAGGGATTCCCTTTTTCATAGCATAATTTCTGTCATTAAGCAAATCGTTGCCTGTCGAAGGGTGAACAATAACGACCTTCCTAGTTAATCAGGAAAAAATAAAGAATAAATTAAGATTTGAGATTTTGAATCTTGTTTTGAAAGTATTCTTCTTGATAGCTTAAAGATTGGGCAAATTGCAGTGCATTTTCAAAGGCAATCAGCGCTTGCTCATTTTGATCTTGCTGTTGATAAAGGTCGCCAATTGCATCATAAGTGTTCATTAAGCCATAATAATCATAAGATTGGTTTTGAATGGTTAAGAGTTTCTGGTAGGTTTCGATCGCGATTTCTGGGGCATTATTTTTAGAATGTAGTTGAGCAAGGTTTTCTAATGCGATCGCTGCGATCGCGAATTTTTCTTGTGACCAAGCTAAAGCAGCAGCTTCTTGATAGGTTGAAATTGCTTGTTCTAATCGTTCGGTTTCGGCGTAATCTTCAGCGAGAGAAACCATCACACTGGGTAACGCTAGTTGCTGTTCTTCCTGTTCATAAATGGCAATTAAACTGTGTTTCGTTTTGATTCCTGCTTCTATGTTTTCTGCTTGTTCGTATAAACGATTAAGATTTTTGAGATAATTAATTTGTGCGGTTATATCATTTTCTAATTCCGCCATTTCTAACAGTTTCTCATAAGTGTTTGCTGCTTGTTCGTAGCGAAATTGAGATTCATATAAGTTGGCAATTTTTCCAAGAATGAGATTAGGGGTTTCACTATCTTCTAATAAAATCTTATAGAGAGAGATTGCGCCGTCTATTTCCCGCATTTGTTCATAACTATTTGCCAGTGCTGCGATTAAGTTTTGTTGCTGATTTTTTTTGGCGATCGCTTCAATTTCTTTTAAGCGTTCTCGAATATTGCGAAAGTCTTGAGTGCGATTTTCTGACCAAGCAAACTCTCCCACTCTTCCCAATGCTTCCACTTCTTCAGGTCGATCGAGTTTTTGACGTAATCTTAATTCCCGATACCAAACTTCAAAAGCTCCCTCAACATTTCCCACTTGATAAAGCTCGATCGCCTTTTGATTCAGTTGGTCTAATTGTTGTTCTAAGCGAAACTTTTCTAAAGGACTTAACGGTCGAGAAACAGGGATATTGGGAAGTAAGGGATCATCAAATTCTTCCACCTGTAACGGATTTTTTATCAAGGGAGTTTGTGACCAACTGGGAGTCGAAATAAACCAAGCAAAACTAATCCCTAAAGCAACCAGTAAACTTCTAAATACCATATCTAAGAATCAGTGATTAGTTAAGGAAGAACCAAGAACTAATTGTTGATAATTAACTCTTGATTATTGAGTTGATTTTCTGAGGGTGAATCAATGAGATTGAAATGTTTCATAATCCCATAGACTCCCCAAGTTAAAAAGCCACCAATGACAACACCCGTTACAATCAAAGTAATATAAAACCGTTGCAAGAGTCGTAAGTTTTCTTTTCCTTGTTGGGTTAACGGCTGAGACTTTCTTGCCGACAAATCTATGTATTCTTCTTCTTGGAAATCAGAAGGAAACCCTCGATTATTGTCTCGATAATTGGGAGGAATAAAAGGATTAGAGCCATTTTGTTGAGAAGACGATTTATGATGATTGTTGTTGTTATACATCGTTAAAAATAATTTGATCGGTTTTTTAGGATGCGATCGCGTGAGCAATGGGTTGATACAAAGTGTTACGCTCTTGGTAGGGACGATGCACCGCAGCGATCGCCTTTTGCAGATCAGACACTTCTAAACAAGTCCCTCCTTGCGCTCCCGCCATTGTGGTAATATGTTCTTCCATCAGCGTTCCGCCAAGGTCGTTACATCCCCAATTTAAGGCTTCTGTTGCACCTGTTAGCCCAAGTTTAACCCAACTGGGTTGATGATTGGGTATCCAATCTCCCAAATAAATTCTCGCCACTGCGGTTAATAATAACCCATCCGCTAAAACAGGTTGATCTCTTCCCACTCTTTTTCGCAATGCTGGGGGCGCTTCTTGTCCCACAAAGGGCAGTAAAATAAATTCTGTAATGTGCGCGGGATAATTACTTTCAAAGGCTTTTTCTTGCAGCGATCGCAGCTTTTCCAGATGAATCATTTGCTGCTGTGGCGTTTCAATCTGCCCTGATAACATTGTACTCGTTGTGAACATTCCTAAACGATGGGCGGTGCTAATAATTTCTAACCATGTTTGCGTGTTAATCTTTTCTGGACAGATGATTTTGCGGACGCGATCGTCTAACACTTCCGCAGCAGTGCCTGGCATTGATCCGACTCCCTCTACTTGCAACTCTGCGATCACTTTTTCATAAGTCATCCCATCCTCTCTCGCGATAAATTGAATTTCTTGGGGGGAAAAGCCATGTAAATGCAGTTGGGGAAATTGAGTTTTTATGCTCTTGACTAATTGCTGATAATACTTTAAGGTTGAGCCATTGATTTTTGCTTTCGGGTTTAATCCTCCCTGCATACAAATTTCCGTTGCCTTCCTTTCCACCGCATTGGCTGCTTTGGCGAGGATTTCTTCAAAATTCAACCAATATGACCCTTCAGTATTTTCATCCCGTCGGAAGGCGCAAAAACTGCAATGTTGTTCGCAAATATTAGTAAAGTTGATATTGCGATTCACCACATAGGTGACAGTATTTCCGACCTGTTTCTGACGCAAGAAATCGGCAGTTTCTCCAATGGCTTTCCTGGCTTCTGGGTTGGTTTGTGTTAGCAAATCTTCCCCATCTTGGAGAGAGATTTGTTGCTGCTGCGATCGCGAAAGAATGGTTTCTAGTTGTGGAGACATTATTACTATTACTTCTGAGCTTCTCTGTCTCTGATTAATTTTACATTGGTTAATCTTTTTTGACTGCATCAGGAACCCCTACCATCGATCGTCCTGCGAGTTTCTGTAGATTTTGCATTCGCACTAATTCTGAAAAGCTAAGGGTCTCTCTTCCCTCAATTTCAGCGATCTTTTCAATGCTGCTTAACAATGCGTCTGCTGCTTCTGTGGGGTCATACCCTCGTCTTTGTGCGACTCTGAGCGCACTTTCATCCGCATCCAATTCCGTTTGCACACTGCGCGTCTTTCGCCAAATCTGACTTCCTGCTAAAAAGGCTAAACCACCACTGACTAATAGCCCGATCGCGTCTCCTTGTGCCACTTCTACAGTAGCCCCAATGACACCTGCCATAACAACACCTTGATAGAGATCAGGCTTAAACCATTTAACTCCTGTTAACCAACACACAGCACGAAGCAATGCTAAATCGCGTTCTCCCCGTGATAACTCATTCCAGAGGTCAAAATTAATATAAATGGGTCTTGATCCTTGATTCCAAGGATAGGGAAAAGGCGTTTCAATGAGACGAAGTTGTTGAGGTTTGGGAACAATTTTCGTGTACATTCGCCCTGACGCTGGCATTAGGTCGATTAAGCGACGAACTTCATCTTGGTCTGGATACATAGCTCAGATTGCGCTTAGTGGTTTTTTCATCGTTATATCATACTTTAAGCAACGGCAGCGAATCTGATGTTCGATCGCACTCGATTTGCTTTTTCTTAGAGTTTTTAGAAAATGTTTACGGTTATTAACCACCTTAAACCTCAATCCTGCTAAAATGAAACTAATCTCAGGATTGATTGATACTTCCTTAAAATGACTAAAAAATTCAAATAAAAATGATCACAAAAACTAATTTAATTTATCAAAAAAATTCCTGTCTAATTATTAATGCTCGTCTGCCCAACAACGATCAGCAATGCTATGAAATATTGATCGAGCAAAGAAAAATTAAAACAATTCAGACACAATCATCTCACATAAACAGCGAGCGCCCAATCCTTAACTTACAAGGTGATTGGCTTTCCCTTGGTGGAATTGATCTGCAAATCAATGGCGCGTTAGGATTAGCTTTTCCAGATTTAGAAACCGATCATCTTAATAAATTGCTTAAGATTTCTGAATTTTTATGGAAACAAGGAATTGATGAGTTTCTGCCCACAATTGTCACCACATCCCCTGAAAAAATGGCGCGATCACTTTCGACAATTTCTCAATTTATTCAACAGTATCAAACTGAAAACTTCCCTTATGCAAGAATTTTAGGCGTTCATTTAGAAGGACCATTTCTGAATCCCAAAAAACGCGGAGCGCACCCAGAAAAATATTTACTTCCCTTCACCCTTGACAACTTCATGACCCTCATCGGAAAATATAGAGAATTGGTGAGGGTAGTTACCTGTGCGCCAGAAATCAGTCCTGAGAAAGCGATCATTGGTGAACTGCGATCGCGCTATCCTGAAATCCTGATTAGTCTTGGTCATTCCCTCGCCACAGCAACCGAAGCAGAAAGCGCTTTTCATCAAGGTGCATCTCTAGTTACTCATGGGTTTAATGCCATGTCTCCTCTCCATCATCGTGACCCTGGCATATTAGGCGCTGCATTGGTTCATCCTGATGTGAAATGTGGCCTGATTGCCGATGGAGAACATATCTCGCCCACCATGTTACAGTTATTATTACGGATGGGAGAAGGAGCAAAACGGCTGTTTCTAGTCAGCGATGCTCTAGCACCGTTAGGATTGGAAGATGGGGTGTATCCTTGGGACGATCGAGAAATTGAAGTTAGACAGGGAACAGCCAGACTATTTGATGGGACATTAGCAGGGACAACCCTTTCTCTATTGTCAGGGGTAACGAATTTGGTAAAATGGGGACTGTGTGAGGTGGAAACCGCGATCGCCTTAGCCACCGAAAGCCCAAGAGAAGCACTTGGAGAAACTGGCTTAAAAGTGGGACAACCTGCGCGTTTATTACGTTGGCATTTTGATTCAAAAAAGCAATATCTCCGTTGGGAACGAATCATGTAGCCGTTTAGAGTTGCCAACATACGTGCTAAAGTGTAACGCTGGAAAAGAAAAAATAATTGACGATAACTGTTATGAAAACCACAGATGATAAGGCGATTGTCAAAGACTATTTTAATGCTGTTGGGTTTGAACGATGGCGCAACATTTATGGGGACGGAGAAGTTAATAAAGTCCAAAAAGATATTCGCATCGGACATCAGCAAACCATTGACACAGTTGTTAGCTGGTTAAAAGCAGATGGTAACCTTTCTGAAATTACAATCTGCGACGCGGGATGTGGAACAGGAAGTTTAAGCATTCCCCTGGCCAAAGAAGGCGCGACGGTGTATGCTAGCGATATCTCTGAAAAGATGGTGGGGGAAGCAAAAACCAAAGCCGAAGCAGCTTTAGGAAGCCATCATAACATTCATTTTTCTGTGAACGATTTAGAAGCTATTACAGGAAGCTACCACACCGTCATCTGTCTAGATGTCCTCATCCATTATCCAGACAAAGACATTCCCGCAATGGTCAAACATTTGGCTGATTGTACCCAGTCAAGGTTTATGATTAGTTTTGCCCCAAAAACCTTCTTCCTCACCCTGTTAAAGAAAATTGGCGAATTTTTCCCAGGACCGAGTAAAACCACTCGCGCTTATCAGCATTCAGAAGCAGAAATCATCAAAATCTTACAGGAGAACGGGTTTGAAATCAAACGTCAGGATATGACTAGCACCAGTTTTTATTATTCCCGTCTTTTAGAAGCAGTCCGCAGTGACCAGTGAACAATTTCAAATTGTTACAAATATTAACAAAAACACCCCAAAGATATAGATTTTTGTTGCAATCGTTAACAAGTCAGGGGGTCGCAACGCGATCGCCCTGATAAACTAAAAAGCAAAATGCAATTATTTCTGATCCCATAAGATTGAGGAAGCGCAAGTCATACAATATGGTTAACACCGCAGATCAACAAGAATTACGGCCAGGGATTAAACAACCCGCAAAAGAAACTCTTTTAACCCCTCGTTTTTACACCACAGACTTCGATGAAATGGCAAAGATGGACATTTCCATCAACGAAGACGAACTACGCGCCATTTTAGAAGAATTCCGCGCTGATTATAACCAAAAGCACTTCGTCCGCGATGAAGAGTTTAACCAATCTTGGGAACATCTTGACCCCGAAACCCGTCGTCTGTTTGTAGAATTTTTAGAACGTTCTTGCACCGCAGAATTTTCTGGGTTTCTGCTCTACAAAGAGTTAGGCAGACGCTTAAAAGATTCTAACCCAGTTCTTGCCGAATGCTTTACCCTCATGTCTCGGGATGAAGCACGTCATGCTGGGTTTTTGAATAAAGCCATGTCTGACTTTAACCTGTCTCTAGATTTAGGGTTTCTCACCAAAAGTCGGAAATATACCTTCTTCAAACCCAAATATATCTTCTACGCCACCTATCTCTCAGAAAAAATTGGCTACTGGCGCTATATCACCATCTATCGCCATTTAGAAAAGCACCCTGAACATCGCATTTACCCCATCTTCCGTTTCTTTGAAAACTGGTGTCAAGATGAAAACCGTCACGGTGACTTCTTTGATGCCATCATGCAAGCACAACCCTATGTCATCACTGGGTTTATTTCTCGCTTGTGGTGTCGCTTCTTCTTGCTGGCTGTGTTTGCAACCATGTATCTCAATGATGTGCAACGCTCTGGTTTCTATGAAGCGTTAGGGTTAGATGCACGGGAATATGACAAGTATGTCATCAAGAAAACTAACCAAACCGCAGGACGAGTATTTCCCACTATTTTAGATGTGGCGAATCCTAACTTCTATAACCGTTTAGAGGTTTGTGTGAAAAACAATCAGAAGTTAACGGAAATTGCTAATTCTGATGCACCGAAACCCCTTCGGTTTGTTCGCAAGCTCCCCTATTATGCTTCTAATGGGTGGCAATTCTTGAATCTGTATCTGCAAAAAACTGTAGATGCTAAAGCTCAACGGGGTGTTGTACTCTAAAATTTGATGGCAGATAGAGACGTTCCATGGACGTCTCTACATTGTTGGTTGGTCAGTGGTTTGCTTTTTGTCTTGATACCGTCGTTTAAATTCCCGTTGTTGCTGTTTATGATCCACAATGGGTTGGGGATAGCCTACACTGTCTCTCTCAAGGGGAGAGATATTTCCACTCAGCAAGTCTCCTGTTTCCACACTGCTTAATTCGGGTAGCCAATAACGGATATATTCCCCATCAGGGTCAAACTTTTGCGCTTGGGAAGCAGGGTTAAAAATGCGTAAGGGTTTGGGGTCCATCCCGCTAGAAGCACTCCATTGCCATCCGCCGTTATTCGCTGCTAAGTCGCCATCAAAGAGGGTTTGAAGAAAATATTTTTCTCCCCATTGCCAGTTTAAGATTAAGTCTTTGGTTAAGAAACTGGCGACAATCATGCGACAACGGTTGTGCATCCAACCAGTGGTGTTCAGTTGACGCATGGCTGCATCAATAATAGGATACCCTGTTTCCCCTTGACACCATGCTTCATAGTGTTCTAAATTTTCTTCCCAAGAGAAGTCTTGAAATTGGGGACGATAAGGACCATCTGCTAATTCTGGGAAAAAATACAAGGCGTGTTGATAAAACTCTCGCCAAGCTAATTCTTGTCGCCAGGCTTTGATGTTGTCTCTTGCTTCATCGCTGCGGGTGTTTTCCCAGGCTTGGCTTGTGACTTGCCACACTTCTCGAATGCCGATCGCGCCAAACTTTAAAGCCGCACTGAGAACAGACGTGCCATCAAGTGCTGGATAGTTTCGATTTTCATCATACTCGAAAAGAGCGCGATCGCAGAAGTGTTCTAATCTTTCTCTGGCGGCTATTTCTCCTGGCATGAGGGGAAGTTCGTTTTCCCAGTTTAAGCCTAAATCACTGAGATTAGGCAGGGGAGTTACACCGAGTTGAGCAGCTTGTTCTTTTTCTTGGGGAGTTAACCCATTCAAACTTTTAATGGCTGCCACAGGCCCTGCTTTGGTCTGACTTTGCCAGTTTTTCCAAAATGGGGTATAAACTTTGTAGGGGTCTTTTCCTTTGGTTAACACTTCTCCCGGGCTGTGGAGGAGTTGATCCCAGAAGGTTTGCACAGGGAAGCCTTTCTCTTTTAAGGCTAATTCTACAGCGCGATCGCGTTCTTTGGCATAGGGTTCAATATCTTGATTCCAGAAGACAGCTTTTGCGTTAAGCATTGTCGCCAGATCAGCGATCGTTGTCTGAGGGTTTCCCTGTATAATTAACAAATCGCTTCCTGCTTGACGGTAACTTGTTTGCAAACTGGCTAAGCATCCCAGAAGATACTTAACCCTCGCTGGCGCTACCTGATCTTTTTGTAGCAGTTGCGGATCAAAGCAAAAAACTCCCACCACTTTTGAGGTTTCCTGCTGAGCTTGAAACAGTCCAATGTTATCATTAAGCCGTAAATCGCGACGATGCCAAAATAAAATTAGGTCAGACATGGCTGGGTTTAAAAATTTCTCATTTCACACCAGCATATCTAATCTCGTTCAGTTGCTGACATGGTTTAATTTTATGGGTCGCCTGGGATTCGAACCCAGAACTAATCGGTTAAAAGCCGAGTACTCTACCGTTGAGTTAGCGACCCGTGCCGAGGTTTTTGATTTACACACACATTGACTAATAGTAGCACGATAAAATGGCAGGTGGCAAGTCTTCAGTAAATTTTTTTTGATCCAACACGGAAAGCCTTTACAGGATTTTAGAACGCTGGGCCATAATACGCTGATAGGCAACTTGGAAATCTTTTTCCGCGATGTTAACCAGTTTCGGATCACTAATTCCCCGCGAGGTTGCCTGTCTGACTGCGGACAAAGCAGCTTGATTGCTTAACAATTCTAGATCAGCCCCATTCCAGCCTTCTGTAGTTTGCGCCCATGTTTCTAAACTAACATCCCCGAGGGGTCGATCGCGGTTGTGAATCGCTAAAATAGCAAGACGACCGTTATAATCAGGCAAAGCCACCTGCAACTGCAAATCCAGCCGTCCTGAGCGCAATAATGCGGGGTCTAGGGCTTCATAGCGGTTGGTTGCTGCGACGACCAACACCTCTCCCCTCTCAACTATACCATCCATTTCGGTTAACAGTTGCCCGACAACGCGATCGCTGACCCCAGAGTCTCCTGGATAGCTTCCCCTTGCAGGTGCTAGAGTATCAATTTCATCTATAAACAACACACAAGGCGCAACTTGTCTAGCTTTACCAAACACCTCTCGCACTGCTTCTTCACTTGCGCCCACCCAACGATTGAGCAGTTCCGCCCCTTTTATACTAATAAAATTGGCCCTTGCTTGAGCAGCCAGCGCCTTGGCGAGGAGCGTTTTTCCTGTCCCTGGTTCTCCCCACAATAAAATGCCTCGCGGAGCTTTGGCTTGGGTATGCTGGTATAATTCGGGATAGAGGAGCGCTCCTTCAACAGCTTCTCTGAGGGTAGTTTTAATCTCTTCTAAGCCACCAATTTCGTCCCAACTCACCTCTGGAGTTTCCACCGCAACCTTCCGTAAAACGCTGGGTTTAACCTCTTTTAAGGCTTCTATAAAGTCTTGTTGACTAACTTGGATATTTTCAGGTAAGTTAATCTGTTCTAAGTCTGTATTGCTAGCAGAAATCGCGTTGCGTAACACCCGATAAGCAGCTTTCTGGGTCAAGGCTTTTAAGTCAGCACCCACAAACCCCACTGCTAAACTCGCAATGACCCCTAAATTAACTGTCTCATCTAAAGGCATCTCACGGGTCAGGACTTGTAAAATTTCTTCTCGGTCACGGGTATCGGGAACACCGAAAATTACTTCTCGGTCAAAACGGCCAGGGCGACGTAACGCTGGATCAATGTGATTGGGACGGTTGGTAGCGCCGAGAATAATCACTCCTGGGGTTTGGTTGAAGCCATCCATGAGACTCAGCAGTTGACCCACTACTCGCTTTTCCACCTCTCCCTCTACTTTAGCGCGATCGGGCGCGATCGTATCTAATTCATCAATAAACAAGAGACAAGGCGCATTACGAGCCGCTTTTTCAAACATCTTTCGCAACCGTGCTTCTGCTTCCCCATAATACTTGCTCATAATTTCTGAGCCCACCAATGCGATATAATTAACACCGAGACTTTCAGCCAAGGCTTTGGCGGTTAAGGTCTTTCCCGTTCCAGGTGGCCCCACTAACAACACACCTTTTGTTGGGTCTAACCCCAATTGTTTCAGCCATTGGGGACGTTTTAGAGGAATCCCTACTAATTCCGTTAATTCTTGAATAATCTCTTTTAATCCTCCCACTGCGGTTAGAGAAGTTTCAGGGGATATGTCTTCTGTTTCCTCTGTCGTCGCATCTGTTGGGGGAGTGTTAATCTTTTCCGTCCCGATATCTGCTTGATTTTTGGGGTTAGAATAGCGGGGAATATTTCCTTGGGATGGAATATTGGTCAACGGTCGAGCATTGACCCGAATATCTGTTTCTAATTCCCCACGCTCAACTTTTTCTTCGAGGGTTTTTGCGAGTTCAATTAAATCTTCAAACCCTTTAAAGAATTTTTCCATGTTTGTTATTTGTTATTTGTTATTTGTTATTTGTTATTTGTTATTTGTTATTTGTTATTTATTCTCCCCTTAAATAAGGGCAGGGCTGTTTCATTCTACTGAAATCCCGTTCAGGTGGGGAGATGGGGAAAGGGAAGAATAATGAAGGTGGGATGGGGGGTTCTCCCGACTTCTCCATCTCCCCATGAAGTGGACATCATAAACAGGATCAAAACGTAGCAAAGTGGTAAACATACACCAGTCTGCTTCTGTCATTTTGTCCCCGCAAAGATAGGGTTGTTTTTCTAGAACATTCTTCAGGCAAAAACTCTGTGCTTCTCTCTGCTTTTACCCAATCTCTAAAGGTGGTTGGATTTCGTGAAAAGCGTCCATCACCATCTTTTTCGTAGCCTTCTTTGCGCCATTCTCCATTCATTAATTTTCCTGTTGGCATAGTTTATTTATCAAATCAAGTTTAATTTGTTACGATTTTAACACTTGAGTAACTCCTCAGCTAAAAAATAATAAAGACCCCCTATGTTATCCTAGGGAGTGTAAGCTAAGTTTGTTTTTGCCATTGATTATACTCAACTGACAAAACATTGTTTATTCACAGAGCATCTGTTAGCTAGCCATGAGCAACGAAGAAGATTATAATCAGCCAATTAACAACCATGATACTTTTGTACAGGAAGCTGAATCAGCCTTGAGCAATTTAATGGCTGATCAAGAAGAAGCAGCAACGATGGCGTTTGCTATGCAGTTAGATAGTATCAGCCAAGTAGGAGCAACAGAAATCGGTCGTCGTCGTCGTCATAATGAGGATTATTTTGGCATTCAAACTCATCTGTCTTGGAAAGAGTCACCACAAGGGATCAAGACAGAGGGAAAGGGGTTGTATATCGTCTGTGATGGTATGGGTGGACATTCGGCCGGAGAAGTAGCGAGTCAGATGGCTGTAGAAATCCTCCAGAAGTATTTTGAAAGTCATTGGGAAGAGGTGCTGCCAGATGAAGAGACGATTCGAGAAGGAATTTTGCTAGCGAATCAGAAAATTCATGAAGTTAATCAGGAGAAGGCGCGATCGGGTTCTGGTAGAATGGGAACAACTGTGGTGATGGCGCTGGTGCAAGATACAACTGTTGCGATCGCCCACGTGGGAGATTCTCGCGCTTATCAAATCAATCGCTATGGAGACCTTTTGCAACTGACGGTAGATCATGAAGTGGGTCAACGGGAAATTTCCAGAGGGGTTGATCCTGAAACAGCCTACACTCTTCCCAATGCTTATCAATTAACTCAAGCCTTGGGCCCACGCAAAAATAGTCTGGTCAAGCCAGAGATTCAATATTTAGAGTTTGATGGGGATACCCTGTTATTATTGTGTACGGATGGTTTATCTGATGGCAATTTTTTAGAAGAGTATGGCGCAAAATATTTGACTCCCTTGTTAAAATCAAAGGCCAATTTGAGTACAGGAATATTAGACCTCATTCGTTTTGCTGATGAAAGGCATGGTCATGATAATTTGACAGGAATCCTTGTGAAAATTAAACTTCGTCCCCAAACTGGGAATTGATGATGGTTTGTGATTTGTCTCGTCCTCATTTAGCTCTCACATTAGGAGACCCTGCTGGAATTGGTGCGGAAATTGTCCTCAAAACCCTTGCTGATGAAACGATTCGAGAAGCGTATCAGATTACGGTTATTGGGACGCGATCGCTGTTAGAAGCCACTTACCAGCAATTAAAAACAGTGAGCAATCTCATTTGTCCTGATGAAATTACCGTGTGGGAAGTTCCCTTATCCGCTTCAGTTGTTGATCAGATTCAAATAGGCAAGGGAAATGCTGCCAGTGGCGCAGCAAGTTTTGCCTACCTCAAAACAGCGATCGAAGCAACCTTAGCAGGAACTTATGATGGAATTGTCACCTCTCCCATTGCCAAGTCTTGCTGGCAATTAGCAGGGTATGATTATCCAGGACAAACAGAAGTGTTAGCTCAAGCAGCCAACTGTGATCAGTTTGGAATGTTATTTGTGGGGCGATCGCCGTACACAGGTTGGACATTACGCACTCTCCTCGCCACCACCCATATTCCCTTAAAAAAAGTCTCTGAAGCCCTGACACCAGCGTTAATGACCCAAAAGCTAGAATTATTAATTCGTAGTCTGAAACAAGATTTTTCCCTTGACTGTCCACAGATTGCCATTTCAGGATTAAACCCGCACAGTGGAGAAGCTGGAAAGTTAGGGACGGAAGAACAAGACTGGTTATGGCCCTGGTTGGAAAAAGCCCGTCAGCATTATCCAGACGTAGAACTGGTGGGATTAGTTCCCCCTGATACCCTTTGGGTCAAGGCGGGACGTGCTTGGTTCACAGACAAAAGCGCTGCCACTGTCGATGCCTACCTTGCACTATACCATGATCAAGGGTTAATTCCTGTGAAATTAATGGCATTTGAGGAAGCCATTAACACGACTATTGGTTTACCCTTCATTCGCACCTCTCCCGATCATGGCACAGCCTTTGATATTGCTGGGAAAGGGGTCGCCAGTTGTGAGAGTTTGAAAGCTGCAATTCATTTAGCAGGGGAGTTAACGCAACAATGATTATGGTGGGCCATACAAACCCTATGGTCTAATTATTAATTGTTATCCCACTTCTAAGGGATCAACATCAATTCTTAAACTAACACTCTGCGGACACAAATTGTATAATTCCATTAACTGAGGAAAGTTCCTTGCTTGTGCAATTGGGGGAAACTTTAACAAAACTTGCCAACGATAACGCCGAGCAATTCGCATCACACTCGCTGGAGACGGCCCTAAGACTTCATAGCTGTTTTCTCCCTTCATCTCTCGACAGACATCAGCCATCAAAGTGGCTGTTTGTTGCACTTCTAACACATCCAACCCACTTAAATGCAGTAAAATCAGCTTGCCATAGGGAGGATAATTGTAGCTGTAGCGATTTTCTAATTCTGCTTGAGCAAAGCGCAAATAATCATGACCGCGTAGTGCTTCAATAACAGAGTGTTCTGGTGTATAAGTTTGAATAATTACTTGACCTGGATCATCTCCTCTTCCTGCTCTTCCTGCAACTTGAGCAAGGGTTTGAAAAGCTCTCTCCGCTGCTCTATAATCAGAACGATGCAGCACTCCATCGGCGGAAACAACCGCAACCAGAGTTACTTGGGCAATATCTAACCCTTTGGTTAACATTTGCGTCCCCACTAACAAGTCCGCTTCATAATTGGTAAACTGATTAAGCAGCGATCGATGCGCTCCTTTCGTTCGCGTAGTATCACTATCAAATCGAATGGCGCGTAAGTCTGGAAATTCTTTGTCAAGCGCTTGTTTAACCCGTTGTGTCCCTGTGCCAAAATGTTTCAAGTAGGGAGAGCCACAAGCAGGACATTGCTGAGGCTGTAGCTGGGTATGATTGCAATAGTGACAGCGTAGGGTTTGCGTCGCGCCTTCGTGGGTGTAGTGGTAGGATAAGGAAACATCACAGTGGGGACATTCGATCACATAGCCACAACTGCGACAGGAAACAAAGGTGCTATGTCCACGACGAGGAATAAAAAGAATCCCTTGCTTTCCTCTTGCTTTCAGGTCACGCAGCGCGGTTTGGAGAGATAAGCTGAAAATCGATCGATTTCCCTGCTGTAACTCTTGTCTCATATCCACTACAGAAATGGGAGGAAGAGGACGAGAATAGATTCTTTCTGGGAGGGAGAGATAACGAGTTTGGGGAGAGGGATGTTTTTGCGCTTCCCACGTTTCTAAAGAGGGAGTCGCAGACCCCAGAATCAAAGGACAATTTTCTAATTCTGCTCGCCATTTTGCCACAGTCCGCGCATGATATGTGGGGGGGCGTTGACTTTGTTTAAAGCTGCTATCATGTTCTTCATCAAGGATAATGATTCCTAGTTTGGGAAGTGGGGCAAAAACTGCCGATCGCGTTCCGATCACTACTTGCGGTTCACCTGTTAACATTTGTCGCCATGTATCGTATCTCTCACCATCAGAGAGTCCGCTATGATAAATACACACTTGCGACCCAAACCGCGCCCGCACGCGATCGCACAGTTGAGGCGTGAGACCAATTTCAGGAACTAAAATTAACGCCGAATCGCCTAACTCAAGCCGAGGCGCGATCGCTTGTAGATAAACTTCTGTTTTCCCTGATCCTGTGATACCATGCAATAAGACTTCTGTGTAGCCAGAGAGAACCGCGATCGTATCAAGAGCATTTTGTTGGGCTGAATTTAAGTCTTTTGCTCGATCGGTCTGTTGGTCTGGAGACTCAGCGAAGCGCAATCGCTCTTGGTCTTGAATCGTAACACAGCCTTTCTTCTCTAAGGCGGAAACCGTGCTAGAAGTGGTCGCACAAATCTGCAATAACTCAGTTAACCATAACTCTCCTCCCCGACGGCGTAGGGTTTCTAAAATGTCCCGTTGACGAGGGGTTAACTCTGGGGAGTCTCCCACCACCATAACTGCCTTTTGGGTCTTTGGACGCGCTTGTTGTGGCGGTTGGAGATAACTTTCCACCCATCCCCGTTGTATCAACTCATTAATTCCCCGTTGCGCCCCTTTAATTTTCTGTCGCAGATACCGCGCACTGTACTCCCCTGCTTTCTGCGACTGCAATAACTTTAACACTCTCAGAGCTAAAGGAGAACAAAAATTTTCTACTCCCTCTGGAATCACCTTTGTCTGTAAACGGATGCGAAGTTGCGACTTTCCCAATAATCCAGGGGGTAAAGCCGTGCGAATGACAGATAATAAAGGGGTACAGTAATAACGGGCTGTTTGTTCTAATAACTCCCAATAGTGAGGGGGAAACAAACTTTCACTGACTACCGCTTCCACCTCTCGAATCTGTTGATCCCAGAGGCTATCTGGTTTAGAGGTGAGTAACCGAATCGCGATTCCGCCTACAGTCTGGTTTCTGAGAGGAACATTGAGAATGTCCCCTGGTTGGATTGAAAGATGAGGAGGGAGACGATAGGTTAATAACCCTTCTATGTCTGGACAATCCACTAAAACCTCAACCCACTGGCTTTGATTGCTTTGAAGATTATAACTTGCTTGAGGAGTCCGAACAAGGAGAGATTTTAACATTGGAGATGCTAGGCAAGAGACTAACTCTAGAATAATAACATTGACAGTCTCCAAGTCGGTTGGGTACAACGAAGTGAAACCCAACACTTTCTTTCAAATTAAGCAGCGATCGCGCAATATCCTAAAATCAAATAGTAGCTTTTGAAGAATATCTGCATCATGACAGCAGCAGTGATTATTCTGCTGAAGCCCTCCCATCAAGAAGATTTTTTCTGGTCTCTTCTGGCAACTGTTCTCCATTCGCGCTATAATTTAACTAATTCGGAGTCGTTATGAGTTTAACTAAAACAGTATGACCAATCAAACCGTAGAAAACTTAGTGATTATTGGATCAGGTCCTGCTGGCTACACCGCAGGATTGTATGCAGCACGGGCTAACTTAAAACCTGTGATGTTTGAAGGCTTCCAAGCAGGGGGAGTGCCTGGAGGACAGTTAATGACTACCACCGATGTGGAAAACTATCCAGGGTTTCCAGATGGCATCACCGGGCCGAAATTAATGCAAAATATGAGAGCGCAAGCTGAGCGCTGGGGAACGGAAATTTATACAGAAGACGTAATCTATGCTAATTTTAAAAACCGTCCTTTCACGATTCGATCGCAGGACAGAGAGATTAAAGCCCACAGCGTCATTATCGCCACAGGTGCAAACGCCAAACGGTTACATCTTCCCAGTGAAGAAAAATTCTGGAACATGGGAGTCTCTGCTTGTGCAATTTGTGATGGTGCAAACCCCATGTTCAAAGGAAATCATGTGGTTGTCATCGGTGGGGGAGACTCTGCTGCAGAAGAAGCCATCTATGTAACGAAATACTGCGACATGGTACAATTATTAGTCCGTCGTGACCAAATGCGAGCCAGTAAAACCATGCAAGATCGCGTGTTAAATCATCCAAAAATTACGGTTCATTGGCATACAGAAGCGGTTGACGTTTATGGACAAGAAGGGGGTTTTTTAGAAGGGGTAACCGTTACCAATAACCAGACGGGTGAACAGAGTAATATCCCAGCGCGAGGATTGTTTTACGCCATTGGCCACACGCCCAATACAAAGCTATTTGAGGGACAATTGGACTTAAATGAAGTTGGATATATCCTCACCAAACCTAACTCCGTAGAAACGAATATTGAAGGGGTTTATGCGGCCGGCGATGTACAGGATGATGAGTTTCGCCAAGCGATCACCGCAGCAGGTACAGGCTGTCAAGCTGCTATGCTAGCAGAACGCTGGTTATCTGCTAATCAGTTAGCAACTGAGTATCATCAGGATGGCTCTGTGGAAACCACACAAACCAGCAGTGAAGAGGAAGACAAACCAGTTGCAGACACAGCAGAAACCTTTGATATTAATGAAACTCGTCATTATGGTGGTTATGCCCTGCGGAAATTATTCCATGAAAGCGATCGCGTTTTAGTTGTCAAGTATGTCGGGCCTAACTGTGGACTCTGTGCAACCCTGAAACCGATTCTCGATGGGGTAGTTGATGAGTATGCTGATCAAGTGCATTTTGTTGAAATTGATATTGCTGATGAGCCTGAAATTGCCCAGAATGCAATGGTTACAGGAACGCCAACTGTGCAATTTTTCCGCGATCGAGAAATTGTCGATCAACTGCGCGGGGTAAAACAAAAAAGCGAATATCGCCAACGTATTGAGGAATATATTGCTAAACCTGTCAGCGCACAGTAAAATTACTGAGTTCCCCCTTTCAAAAGGGGGACAAGCTACAGAGTTTGTTCCTGTTAAGAAAGTTAGCTCAAGGCTAGCAAGGGGATGACTGATTTGATAATATCAACGAAGGTCTGTACTTGATTCATTGATTAATGATCGAACCAGTTCACTTAACTTGCTCAACTCGCACGATCGCGCTTACCTTAACCGTCATTCCCATCAGTAATTACCAAGGAAATCTCACCCTAAATTTTAACCTAAATCAGGGAAAGTTTCCCCTATCAGAGGGAAATGTCGCCTATGGCTTGACGGGAGGAACCCTAAAACTCAACTTAGAAGAAGCTCATTTTACAGAGTTTTCAGAAGAGATCAATCAGTTTCTTCCGATTATTAAATCTCCCACAGTCGCTCATCCCACTTGGAAATTTAGCAGCGTAGCAGGGTCAGGGGCGATCGAGCTTAATTTTAAGGGAATTCCTCTAGGAAAGATTGAGACAACTTCCGAAAACTGGTCGTTAGAAGGAACATTCAGTATTAGTAAATCTGACATTTTAGTGACAGAAGTTGAGGGGTTATGGCGCTACGATTTACGCCCCAATAAACACGCAGTTCTTGATCGTAAAATCGCGCTCTTTCTCCTAGAAACTTATTTCCCGTCTCCTTTAATTTCTCTACCCAGTCAAGAGTCTCTTGTGGAAATGAATCCTCCCACAGAAGCAGAAATTTGTTCCTTACTAACAATTATTGAACAGATTAAAAATGCTGAAACTGATCAGTTTTTAGAACTTTGTGAAATCGCTGGTTTGAAACCCAATCAAGATTTTGCAGGAGCTAACTTACGAGGAACAACTCT
Source organism: uncultured Dactylococcopsis sp. (assembly GCA_964463655.1). Lineage (GTDB taxonomy): Bacteria > Cyanobacteriota > Cyanobacteriia > Cyanobacteriales > Rubidibacteraceae > Halothece. The sequence continues at coordinate 19,124 of CAYXDG010000016.1, read as the reverse complement.
GAGAGGATTAGATTTTAATGGGGCTAACTGGTCGCGAGTCAATTTACGAGGTGCTGACTTAACAGATGTTGATTTATCCCAAGGAAACTTACAAGGAGCAAAATTAAGTGGTGCTGATTTATCAGGCGCTTATTTGAGTAATGCTAATCTGAAAGATGCCGATTTTCATCGAGCAAGTTTAGCTTTAGCCAATCTGAGCGGGGCCAATTTACAAGGGGCCAATTTACAGGAAGCTAATCTCACCCAAACTAATTTGAGTGGTTGTCAGTTGGAGGGAGCGATTTTCGATGAATAAGCTATAGTAATTTTAAGTAAAAACCATCAGGTGAACAGTATGTCACATTCTCGGTGAGCAAAACAGCAGAATTTGACAAGGCTGAGGCTCAGAAAATGGGAAATTCATTCTAGATAACTGGCTCCGTCGGAAACAATGGGAAAAGAAACGACAAAGGTTGTTCCTTTTCCTAACTGAGATTTGACAGAGATTTCTCCGCCCATTCCTTCAACAAGGGTTTTAACAATTGATAACCCTAAACCCGTTCCCCCTGTTGATCGCGCTCTTGCTTCATCGACCCGATAAAATCGTTCAAAAATGCGAGTTTGCAGGGCTAAAGGAATCCCAATTCCGCGATCGCGCACTTCTAAAATTGCTGTGTTATCCTGCTTTTTCAGCGCAAGAATTACAGGAGATTCAGGTTCAGAATATTTGATCGCATTATCAATTAAATTTAACAGCACTTGCTTAAGACGGTTAGTATCCACTTGTACGATTAGGGAATCAGTTGTTCCTTCATCAACAATTTTGCGATCGTTGTATTGTCCAGCCAGATCAATCACTTGTTTAACAAACTTGTTAAAAGAGACAATTTCTTTTTGAAAGTGCATCTGACCATTATCCGCTCTTGCCAAAGTTAGCAAATCCTGCAATAGTTGAATGGTGCGATCGGCTTCTGAGGTAGCCATAGCTAGCGCTTCTTTTTGCGGTTGATTGAGATTATGACCCCGCCGTTGAATGCTTTGTAAATAGCCAGAAACAATGGTTAAAGGGGTGCGTAATTCATGGGAAACATCGCTGACAAATTGTCGCTGATGTTCCCAAGCTGTATGTAATCGCATCAACATTTCATCAAAGCGTTCAGCAAGCTGTTTAACTTCGGTGGGAGCGCGGTTGAGTTCAATTTTGGTGTTTCCTAAATGATCGGCGGAGATGCTTTCGGTTAACTGACAAATGCGACGGAGAGGAATCAGCGCTCGGGAAATATAAATCCCTCCCGCGATGCTCATTCCTGAGATCGCAACCACAGTGGCGATCGTTAAATTTCGCATCATTTGCATAAACGTCATCTGCTCAGCGCTGATATCTTGTGCAATATAAAGCTCTCCCACAGTTTGATTATTCACCACCAAAGCATCAGCACACAAAATCCAATAGCGTCCATCAATTTCAGAAACGCCGATTCCTGGAAAGGGAAGCGTCCAGCGTTGAGGAGAAACGGGTAAGGGTTGTGGTTGATTTAAACCTCCTGTGCGAGCAATCAGTTTTCCCTCCTCGTTTTTAATCCATAAAAAGACATTATCCCGACTAAGATTGGTAACTGCTTTTTGGGTTGCTTCCCGTGCTGGATACATCTGCTGATAGATTTCTATATCTTCAGGGATTCGCTCCGCCAGATAAGCAATGTTATCCTTATTTGTAGCAATTAAAACTTGTTTCATGCTCCAACCGAGCCATATAGCTACTCCACCCAGTCCGATCGCCGAAACCGTGGCAATGCCTAACGTTAACCGAAATCGCAGCGATCGCGGATTCCAATTTCTTACTATTTGACTCACTGGTTTTTGCCATGAGGAGGGGAGCATCATTGTGTTGGATCAAATTCATGATTAGTTACTCATCCTAAAATAACCCCCGATCCTGAGAAAAGACTTAGTTATTTGATCAAGCTCAGCAAGATCGATCGCCTAAAATGAAAGCAAACGTTATTTTTCCAGATCACCGTGCGTTATTTTCCTCAGCATCGACTCATCTTTCTCTTTGTTTTAACCCTCAGCACAATTCTCATGGTAGTTGGACTCAGTAGTTGTCAAGATTCTACTGTTGACACCCCAAACACCAGTAACCTCCCAGGAGAAGGGGTAAGTGTCACTCCTACCTATGTTTCTTTAGAAGAGCGTTTTCAAACGGAAGTGGTTAATATTGGTTTAGAAAGATTAGGCTATACAATCGGAAAAATGCGAGAATTAGAGCCTGCTTTGATGCACTCCGATTTAGCACAAGGCGGACTCGACTATACAACCGCACATTGGCAACAATTGGGGCGCGATTTTTATCTTAATAGTGGGGGCGAAGAAACCCTAAAAAAAGTGGGCGTAATTGTCGATAATGCGGTGCAGGGATATCTGATTGACCGCGCTACTGCCCAAGAATATAATATTACTAATTTAGAACAATTCAAAGACCCTGCGATCGCGCAACTCTTCGATACTGATAATAATGGCAAAGCCAACCTCATCGGCTGTAATGCAGGCTGGGGCTGCGAAACAATCATCAATCATCATCTAAAAACTTACAATTTAGAAGCAACTGTTGAACATGAAAGTGGTAAATATTTTGCGCTGATGGCCGATACGATCGCCCGCTATCGACAGAATAAACCAATTTTATATTATACATGGACTCCTCTTTGGACCAGTAGCGTTTTAGTCCCTAATGAAGATGTGCAATGGTTAGAAGTTCCCTATACGTCTCTTCCTGAAACAGTTAGCACCAGCAGTAATCCTGATACGACTTATAACGGGAAAAACTTAGGCTTTGTGACCGATGAAATTATGATTCTTGCTAATCAAAAGTTTGCCCAATCTAATCCCGCAGCGATCGCATTTATGGAAAAGGTTCAGATTCCCATTCAAGATGTTAGCGCCGAAAATCAATTAATTCGCGAAGGAGAAGATAGCGCTAAAGACATTCGTCGTCATGGGGAAAATTGGATCGCTGATCATCAACAACAGTTTCAACAATGGTTATCTCAATCAACGAATGAACTTTTTCGTGCTGAGCCTTAACCAGCCATTGATTTGGTTTAATTTTTCAGCTAAAGCACCTGTTGTCATTAATTCTTCTGCTTTGCTTAATCCTGTTTCCAAGTCTGGACAAACGCCGCATAACCAGAGATAAACCCCTCCATTCCAGAGTGCCGCAGACATTAATTCTCCTGGTTTGCCAGCGATAATGGTTTGTAACTGACTGGTTAGTTTTTCTGGGGATTCTAACAAGACATCAGGACCAGCAAAGCCATAATGTTCAGGATGTAAATGTAGCCGTTGAAAGTCTTTCCCTCGTTCGCTAATGCCAATAATTGCTGTGCGGTTTCTGGCCAGATCGCAACTTCCTTCTAACCCTTTGACGGTTGTTAATTTTCCCATGTTTGAGAGGGCAAATACTTCTCGAAAGCGGTCTTCTGTGGGAGGATGAACAAAGCCAGAAATGAGATTAGCCTCTTCAGCATAAGGAGACCAAATAAGCTCGATCGTGGCAAAAGGGGGACGTTTGCCAATTTCTTCTCGATAGGGAACCAGTTTGTGTGCTTCGGGGAAATGTTGCGGAATGTAATAAAACCCTAACCCAGTTTCAGTCAGAAGTTGCTGGCTATCCGCAAGGGAGAGGGAACGATAGTTAACCCCCAACGCTTCCCAAATCTCCACAAAGGGAGTACCATATTTTGTGGGCATTGCGTCCCCGCCATGAAAGATGACAGGAACGCCAACACTGGCTAATAAGAGTAGGGTAATGGGAAAAACAGGAACAGTGCGCGATCGCGTATCGTAAGGAACGCCAAACACAGTCACAGGATATAATGTCTCTGTGGTCAAAGGAGGAATTTTGCCCCCAATTTCATCATAAGCATCTAACATCCCTGCTAACTCCTCAGCCGTGGGACGTTTGATGCGATGGGCAATCATAAACGCCCCCATTTGGGCAGGGGTGGCTTCTTGTTGTAACATCAGACGAGTGGCGCTGGCAGCTTCGGTGCGGGTTAAATCTTTGCCTGTGTGCGTCCCGCTACCCACTTTTTTAAGGAGTTCGCGAAAGGATATACTCATGATTTTAAGTTCGGATTGGTTTCAGTGGCTAGTTTTTGGACTAATTGCCGAAAGGCTTTAATCGGCGGGATTTCGGCGCGATCGCGGGTGGTAGCGAACATCACCTGTCGGGTGAGAAAGCCTTGAGTTTGCCCATTTTGGCTGGTTGTTTCCCCAATTGATCGAATTGCTAGGGTGGGGTCATTTTGAGCTTCAATCAAGGCTGAACTCGGCAAGAGAGCCAATAATTCTCCTTGACGAATCACTCCCCGAAACGCATCAAGGGTGTTTAGTTCCATTGCCGTTTGAATGGTAGCATTTTGCTGAGAAAACCAATTTTGCACAAGGCGCTGCATTCCATAACCATCTTTAAACACCAGATGAGGATAAGCGGTTAACTCTGACCAAGTGAGTTGGGTATATTGGGTGAGGGGGTGCGTTGCTGACATCAAAACCTCGATCGGTTCTTCAAATAATCGATCAACCACCATTTCTGGGTTCGTGGTAAATGCTGGATTATTCATAACAATTGCCACATCCACCAACCCATCCACCAATACTTTTAAGGCGCGATCGCTCCCCAGTGCTGTTACTCGCAACTGAACATGAGGATATTCAACACAAAACTTTCGTAAAATCGGGGGTAAATGATAAGAACACATCGAGTGAATAGCAGCAACGCATAATTCTGGCTGTTTTCCCGCCATAAGGTCATCTACTTCTTTTTTGCCCATTGCCCATTCTTGGCAAATTTTTCGGGCGCGAGGCAAAAACCGTTCCCCTGCAACTGTCAATTTTGCCTGATGGGAGCGATGAAATAAATCTACCCCAAGGGTATTTTCTAATCCTTGGACTTGTCTGCTGATGGTGGATTGGGTAACACCACATTTTTTGGCAGCTTGTCCAAAGTTACCTGTTTCTGTGATCGCTAAAAAGGCTTGCAATTGCTCAATCCGCATTTGTGTAGTTGGGGTTACACTTTTAGCATGAGGATAACGGATTTTAGGCTGACGTTTCGTGCATTTTGATACAGCGAAATAATTTCCGATCAATTTAGTTGCTTGAACTCCTGCGAGATGGGATTTTTTTCAAGCCCACTTGCGCGTGTAGTTTCACAAGGGCGTTTTCATCTTCTGCTAATGTGGAAAGGACGGGTTTTCCTAATGGGACTTCTAAGTTGCCCAAAGCAACCGCTAAACTCTGTTTTAATTTAGAATTGGCTTGTGCTTCAGGTGTTTCTTGATAAAACTCAACTAAGATTTTAGCGATCGCACTTTTCCACTTCTTCCCCTTCCAACGACCAAACACCGTAACGATTTCTTCTTGAATCATCGGCGGTTGTTTTCTAATCGCTGTCGCAAAAATCTCCAGAGTTTGCTGAGTTTTTTGGTGGCTTAAACTGTGGATAATCTCTCGTTTCAAGGGGGAGGGAGTCATTTCAGACTGAAGAGACTCACTGAGAGCTTTTATGGCTTTTGGTGTTCCAATTTTTGCCAGCGCGATCGCGCAGTGAGCGCACACTTCTAAGTTAAGATCAGACAGGAATGGAATCAGAGCATCCACTCTCTGGTCAGAGCGATTATTCTTTCCTGTGATCCCCAAGCCAATCACCGCTTCCTTCCGAACCATGCTGTGAGTATCTTGTAAGGCAACAATTAATGCTTCCATAACTTGCGGATGACGAAAATTGCTAAGGGTTTCAACAACAGTCTTACGGATACCTGGTTGTGGATCATTGACAACTTGCAGCAAAGGGGGAATTATTTCTGGAATATGGAGGTAAGCCAGCGCTTGGACGGCAGGAAATCGGGTTTCAGGGTTTTCTAAGGCTGCTGTGAGGGGAAGAATCGCTGTTTTGCCCAACTTAGCAAGAGCATCGGCACAAGCGGTGATCAATTCAATTTCTGCATCAGAATTTAAGATTTCTGTTAAGGCAAAAATTCCCTCTGTGTTGTCAAAGTTACCTAAGATTTCTGCTGCTTCACACCGAAGATCAATATCTGCGGATTCATCTTCAAGTAAAGTAATGAGAGGAGCGATCGCGCAGTCGCCAAACTTAGGCAAATATTTAGCCACCTCCCAACGCTGTTTAAAGTCTCCTGTCAGAAAAGCATCCCAAACAATGTTCCATGCTACTTTTTTTTCTGAAGGGGGTAAATCAATCAATGCTTTTTGGTCAGCAGATTGAGGCAATTGTTGAAGATATTGATCTAGTTGCATGATGCGCGATCGGTTTTTCTTTTTATTCTAAGTCAGCCAAGCCTATTCATCTCCAAACTATTTCATTCATCATTGTCACTCGTTCTTGCTTGATAACAAATTATCAAACGTTTCACTCTAAACATCCATCCCCTAATATTAACCGACGAACGATTTTTTGAGCTATGTGTTCAGAATCATGATCTGAGATTTGAGCAAAATGCCAACCAGTATTTAGTTATTATGTCACCGACGGGAGGAGAAATAGGAAATCCTAATCTTGAACGAGGGTGCGACAGTCCTCACGGCACTTCATATCTGATCAGATTATAAATAACAACAACAGCGTAATCTTTTCTCTGGGCTTTGTCCACATCGCGCCCTTAAATCAAATCTTAGATGAAAACTGGCTACCGTAATCAAAAAGAGGCAATAAAATGGTTGCAGATTCCCAAAAGACTCAAAAACAATTGTATGACACAGATTATCATCTCTGGGTTTTAGAAACTGTTAAACAACTGGAAAATCGAGATTTAGAGTCTGTTGATTGGACTCATTTGATTGATGAGGTTTTAGACTTGAGCAAGCGAGAAAAGAGAAAATTAGAAAGTTTATTAACCAGACTGTTTGAGCATTTACTAAAGCTAAAATATTGGGAAGCGGAAAGAGACAATAATCAAAATCATTGGCGACGGGAAATTCGGAATTTTCGGAAACAAATTCAAAGGGAGTTAAAAGCAAGTCCTAGCCTTAAAAATCATCTCTCAGAACATTTCCTTGAACTTTACCAAGATGCTAGAGAATTAGTCTCTGATGCTTCAGGATTACCCCTTGATACCTTTCCAGAGAGTACGATGTCGCTTTGCGACTGTCCGAAGGACATCGCTCCCCTCGATCAAATCTTAGATGAAAACTGGCTACCGAAGAATCATCAAGGATAATTATTTCTTAAACACAATGATTAAATTCCCTAAAAGCGGGAAAAAATAGCCAAAGAAAGCATAAAACCAGAGTTGAGGGGAGGTGAAGAAAACCTGAATCTTAATTGGCTCGAAAAAGACATCAATGTCATTTCCTAATGTTAGCGCATAAGCCCAAGATAAACGAGTATTCACAAACGGATATAAAGTATCATTCACCCATCTTTTAGAGAGATGAGTTACGGTTAAGTGGAAGGTTTCCCCTAACTTTAGGATAGTTTTCTCTGACAAAATATGTCGATGATAGGGTTGATGTAAGTGTAATAAAAAAGGATTGATTTGCTTTAAGTTGATTTCTTCAGCATTGGGAGTCCCTAAAATTATAATCCCATGTTTTTTAAGACAACTCACTAATTGTGAAAAGCACTGCTGAGGATTTTCTGTATGTTCGAGAACATCTTGACAGGTAATATAATGATATTTTTTTTGTAAGACTCTCGGATCAGAATATTCCAGACTATAGGGATCATAGCCCATTGCATTCCGATAACCTTTAAGATGCAAAAATCTGATAAATAACCCTTGGTTACAGCCATAGTCAAGAATGAAATCATCTTTGTTTAACCCTTGTTTAATTAAGAGATTGAGACGATTCTGACAAATCTTTCTTCTAAAATAATCAAGCGGTTGCTTTTCTAAGGGGTAGTGAGCATAATAGGTTTCTAGATTGACTTTATCTTGAGAATGGATCGATTGACAATTCCGACAGTGCCAAACTCTAAATTTTTCCTCTCGAAACTGTCTAACATTGGAACGAACATGATAAAACTGAATTTGGTCTAAAGGAGTTTTGTGAGAACAGATGATACACTGTAAAGATTGATTCATATTCAGTAATTAATAATTCTTCTCTTAACCTACCCTTCACTAAGGAAGGAATCCCTAAATGTAGCACTAAGGGTTTAAGATGCTATCAAAAAAAGTTACGAATGGTTTGAGGCATTTCCTTGATTTGTTGTAAGATATCTTGAGGCATAATGGTGAAAAAGATTCTTAAAATCATTAAAATGATTAACACTTGAACAGCAGTATTGAAACTAATCACGACCATCTTCAAAACTGCTTTCACCACTAGCCAGAGAATAACGATCGCAGCAACGAGAATAATCCATTCGATACTCATCTGTCTCTCTCCTCTCTAGACTTTGCTAGTTTAGCTTAATGATGCAGTTGACGGTTTTGGGTTTTTCACGCCAAAATTAAAGAAGTAAACTTATATTAAGAAAATCATATAATAAGACGATGACATTGCAATCATTAACTCAGACCAAGGGAAATGCTGCCAAAACTTTAGATTATGATGTGGTCATTGTCGGTGGGAATATTACAGGGTTAACCCTAGCTGTGACGCTACAACAGAGTAATCTTCGTGTGGCGATCGCAGAAACAACCCCTTTAGAAATTGCCGCCAGTCGCGATCGAGCTTATGCGATTTCGGTTTTCTCAGGGCGCATTTTTGAGGGATTGGGCGTTTGGGATGACATTTTCCCCAAAATTGGAAAGTTTAGCCAGATTCGGCTCAGTGATGGCGATTTTTCCCAAGTGGTTTCCTTTGAAACCGAAGACATTAACAGCGATTATGTTGGTTATGCTGCCGAACATTTTGTCCTGCATAATGCTTTATGTAAGCAGTTGGAAAAGAGTGGGAAGGTAGAATGGTTTTGTCCTGCCAGTGTGGAAAAAATTGACTATCATGATGCTGGAGTTACCCTCACCTTGGAAAGGGATGGGAAACCAGAAACGATTACGACTCGTTTGATTGTTGGCGCAGATGGGGCGCGATCGCGGGTGCGAGAAAGCGCTAAGATTAAAACCATCGGTTGGAAGTATTGGCAATCTTGCGTAACCACTGTTTTTCGCCACAATACGCAACCCAATGACACCGCTTTTGAGCGCTTTTGGCATACAGGCCCAATGGGTGTTTTACCTCTTCCTGGCGATCGCTGTCAAGTGGTTTGGACAGCCCCTCATGGAGAAGCACAGCATTTGAAAGTAATGGATGAAAAAGCGTTTGTGGAAAAACTCACCGCACGCACAGGGGGATTATTAAGCGATATTGAATTAATCAAAGATCGGTTAGTGTTTCCTGTCCAACTGATGCAAAGCAACCGCTACGTTTTGCCCAATGTAGCATTAATTGGCGATGCAGCCCATCGCTGTCATCCTGTCGGGGGACAAGGTTTAAACTTAGGAATTCGGGATGCTGCGGTCTTAGGAGAAATTTTAACACAAAGCAGCGATCGCGCTGAAGATATTGGGGATATTAAAGTTTTAAACCGATATGAAGCATGGCGAAAAACAGAGAATCTTGCTATTTTAGGAGTAACTGATCTGCTCGATCGCAGCTTTTCTAATAACTGGCTGCCAATGGTTTTTGCCCGTCGCGTTGGAATGACCATGATGCAAAATATTCCGCCTTTGAAGCGATTGGCTTTAGAAATTATGACAGGATTAAAAGGAAAATCTCCAGAATTGGCGACTGTTAAAAAATAAAGGTTAGGACGTGAAGAAACTGACAAGCAATATTGAAAAAGTAACACAAAACTTTACTTCTTCCTTGTATGACAGAGATGATTATCAATGGCTGCTGCAAACAATTAGACAACTCCAAAGCCAAGAATACTCAGCAGTTGATTGGGAAAACTTACTTGAGGAATTAGAGAGTTTGGCAAAATCTCAAACAAGGGAATTGAAAAGCCGTTTGCTTGTTTTGATTGAACAATTAATGAAACTGAAATATTGGGAAAGTGAACGCGATTATAATGCAAGGGAATGGAAAAATACGATCATTGAACAACGCAGACAAATTCAAATTCTCTTAGATGATAGTCCAAATTTGAAACCAATCCTTACTGATTTATTTGAGCAGTGTTATAAAATGGCTCGACAAGATACCAGCCAAAAAACTGGGTTAAATATTCAGGTTTTCCCTGATTCTCCTCCTTTTAGTATTGAAGAAGCCTTGAATTTCTATTACTTTGATGCTCAACAATAAACCCTGAATCAATGACAAATTCTTAATGATTAATTGATGATGGTGGGCAATGTCCACCCTACCCACTAAAAACTATGACTGAAGCAGCGATTACTCGACAAGCCAAAACCGAACAAACTCAAACTAGATTATCCTACGAGGTTTCTTTTCCTCAACCCCAAACGCACCTATATCAGGTTAAACTACAAGTTCAAAACTGGCAACCTGATACTCTGGAAATTGAATTTCCAGTGTGGACACCAGGATCATATTTAGTTCGAGAATATGCCAGACACATTCAACAATTAAGTGCTTATCAGGAAGAGACATCAGAAACATTACCCGTTAGTAAAATCAGTAAAAACTGTTGGCAAATCAACACAGAAAAGACACACTCAATTACAATAGACTATCAAGTCTATGCCAATGAATTAACCGTCAGAACCAACCATTTAGATGCAACTCATGCTTATTTTAATGGTGCTGCATTATTCTTTAATATCACTGAATTAGAAAACACTCCGATTGAAGTTAAAATTATTCCTATCGCAACTGACTGGAAAATTACGACTTCTTTACCAGCAGTAGAAGGAAAACAAAATACATTTCTCGCTGATGATTTTGATACCTTAGTTGATAGTCCCTTTGAAATCGGAAACCATGAAATCTATGATTTTGAAGTCTTAGGAAAACCTCATCAACTTGCCATCTGGGGGAAAGGAAATGCTAACCCAGATCAAATCATTCGAGATATCAAAAAGATTATTATCGCAGAAGCGCAAATATATCGGGAAATTCCTTATGATCGCTACATCTTTTTCTTACATCAATCAGCGAGCGGTTTTGGAGGATTAGAACATAAAAATTGCTGTTCTTTAATTTATCCTCGGTTTGGCTTTCGTGCTGCTGAAAAGTATAATCGTTTCATGCAGCTAGTCGCTCATGAATTCTTCCATTTGTGGAATGTGAAAAGGATTCGTCCGAAAGCCTTAGAAACTTTTGATTACAGCCAAGAAAATTATACCACAGCCCTTTGGTTTGCCGAAGGAACAACCAGTTATTATGATATCTTGCTTCCTCTGCGATCGAGCATTTATGATGCTAGAACTTGTTTGGATAATTTAGGAAAAGATATCTCTCGCTATTTAATGACACCAGGACGCAAAGTACAACCGTTAGCGGAATCTAGCTTTGATGCTTGGATTAAATTATATCGTCGCGAAGCAAATAGTGATAATAATCAGATTTCTTATTATTTGAAAGGAGAGTTGGTTTCTCTGCTGCTGGACTTACTAATTCGGAAAAAACACAAGAATAAGCGATCGCTAGATGATGTTTTACGGTTACTATGGCAACAGTTTGGGAAGCCAGAAATTGGTTACACAAATCAACAGCTAAAATCCGTTTTAGAAGCCGTCGCAGACAATGATTTAACAGAATTTTTAGACAGTTATCTGCACACAACTGAAGAACTTCCCTTTAGTGAATATTTACAACCTTATGGCTTAAAACTGCTCTCTAATTTAGAAGAGGAAGATCAGCAAGCACCCTATTTAGGAATGCGAGTTGCGGATGAAAATGGCGTAACCAAAATTAAGTTTGTTGATGGAGAATCCCCCGCAGGATTAGCTGGAATTGATGCTGGAGATGAATTATTAGCGATCGATGGGATACGGGTTACTTCTGAACAACTCAGCGATCGCACTAAAGATTATCAACCAAGGGAGCAAATGATTCTTACCATCTTCCATGAAGATCAATTAATTTCTCACACGATTACTCTTTCCTCACCGCAACCTTCTTATTATAAAATTACCAGTGTGGAAGAACCTTCTGAGGAACAAAAAGAACTCCTCTTTGGCTGGTTAGGGGTAACAACTGTCTAAAAAATGGAAATCGGTAACCGATTATTCTTCTAATTCTCCCTGTTCTCTTAACTCTTCTGGCAAGTCAATAAAGACGCGATCGCCACTTTCTAAACCTTCTAAGATTTGGGTTTGATTGTCAATGGTTAAACCTAATATCACAGGTTTAAAAGTGGGGTCTTCTTCTTCATTAACCACAATGACACCTGTTTTCCCTTCCCGAGTAACAACCGCTACCGTGGGGATGACTAAAGTTTCTGTTAATTCTTGTCCGATAAAAGTAACGTCAACATTCATCCCCGATCGCAGTTTTTCTAAGCCCGAAAGTAAGTCAATTCTCACTTCAAAAGATGTAACATTTTGTTCCACCACCGCTTCTGGAGCAATTAATTTGACTTTCCCTTCAAATTCTTCTTTCGGAAACGCATCAGCAATAATATTGACAGATTGTCCTTTTCTCAACTGCGTCACATCTACTTCGGGAACTTTCGCTAAAATTTCTAAGCCCTCAGCCAAAGCAATAATCGAAGTGGAAGTCGCTGCAGCCGTGCTAGAGGCAGAGGTAGTTGGCGTAACAAATGCTCCCTCTGTGGCATATTTTTGCGTCACCACGCCTGCAAAAGGCGCTGCGACGATGCTATCATCATATTGAATTTGCGCCTCTTGTAACCGCGCTCTCGCTGCTTGTACCGTTGCCTCTAACCGATCGATTTCTTCTTGGCGAGTTCCCCGTTCTAATTGTTGCAAATTGGCTCTGGCTTGAGCGACTTCTGCTTCTAAACGAGCAATTTCTGGGCGATCGGTGTTTCTGGCTTCTTGGAGGCGTTGTCTAGCTTCAGCTAGGGCAGCTTGAGCATTGCGATACTCATTGCGGACTTCATCGTAGCGGTCTTGAGCGATCGCGCCCTCTTCTAATAATTGTTCATTGCGTCGGAGACGCTCTTGAGCCAGTTCAAAGCGAGACTTGGCTGATTCTACCTGAAACTCAATTTGAGCGATACTTTCAGGGATACGAGCCCTTGCTTCTGCCAACCGCGCTCTTGCTTGTTCTAGACTAGCACTGGCTTGTTCAATTTCTTCTGTACGAGCGCCTACTTGAGCTTGGGCTAACTGAGCTTGGGCTTCTTCGAGGTTGGCTTGTGACTGGTCTAATTGGGCTTTGAGTTGATCATTTTCCATTCTAGCAATCTTTTGCCCCTGCTCAACGCGATCGCCTTGTTCTACAAAAAGCTCCTCTAAACGTCCTGCTGCTTTCGGACTGATGTTAACGCTTTGAATAGGCTGAACTGTCCCACTGGCTTCGAGCGTGACTTGTAAGTTTTGTTGCTTCACAGGAACTGTTAATTCCTGTAAATTATAATCTTGCTCTCCTCGCTTTAGGAAGTAAGTGGTTGTTCCTCCCATTAAAATTACCACAGTTACGATTCCCAATCCCCATGAGACAGGGCGTTTAACCTTACCAACCCAAGGTAGTTGCATCGGCTCAATTAATAATTATAAGATTAAGTTTTCTTCAATATTCTATTCTAAATCATTTTTTTAGAAATCTATCTCTTTGGAGAATTATATTTTAGAATATCTGCTAAATTTTCCTTCTTGAATGGTTATGACAAAAAAATCATGAATAATCCTCCTTTGCGCGAACGTTTGAGATATGCGTTTGACAATCTTCTTTCTAGAGGATCGATCGCCCTCTTAGGTTGGTTAATTATTATTGGCGCAATTGTCGTCTTAACGGTTTCTTTTATTACTTGGGAAACGGGTTATGCGTCTCAACCAACTTTTGCTGATCAAATTTGGACATTTTTAGTCACTACTTTAATCTCTTGGGACCCCACAGAAGGATTACCTTGGCCGACGAGAATTAGTATGCTGATTTTAATTCTGTTTAATTTATTTACAGTCAGTATTATTATTGGAGTGATTGTTGCTGGAATTGAAGGAAAACTTTATCAGCTTCGTCGCGGACGTTCTCTGGTTTTAGAATCTGATCATATTGTTATTTTAGGCTGGTCTAGTCAAGTGTTTCCTATTCTGTCTGAGTTACTTTTAATTGATGATGATCGCGTTCCTCTGACAGTGGTCATTCTCGGCGATAAAGACAAGGTAGAAATGGAAGAAGAAGTCCGTACTCGCATCAAGAAAAACCGTCGCATTCGCGTGATTTGTCGGCAAGGAATTGCGACTGATCTCATTGATTTAAAGATTACTAACCTCGATCGCGCTAAGTCCATTATTATCCTTCCCCCTGAACACAATAATCATCCCGATACCAGTGTTATTAAAACCCTTCTCGCCCTTTCTAATAACCCCGATCGCCGTTCCGAACCCTATCACATTGTAACAGAAATTCAAAACCCTAAAAACCTTCAAATTGCCGAAACAGTGGGGAAAGATCAAGTGAGATTTGTCTTGACAGGAGACTTTATTGCGCGGGTGATCGCCCAAATTTGTCGCCAACCAGGACTCTCCAGAGTTTACTTAGAATTACTCTCTTTTGCTGGGAATAAAATTTATTTTGATCCTGTAATTACCTTAGCAGGAGAAACGTTTTCTGAGAGTCTCTTCGCCTATGAAAATGCAGTGGTTATCGGATATTGTCCCCGAGATGGCAATCCTTGTTTAAAGCCTCCTCCCAAGACTCTGTTAAAAGAAGGCGATCAAATGATTATCATTGCTGATAATTATCGGAAAATTAAGTTTTGGGAAAACCGAGAACGGATTAAATTCTCAGAAGAGGCTTTAAGTGATAAAATGATCGGGAAAAAACCAGAAAAGTTTTTGATTTTGGGCTGGAATAAACAAGCAGAAACAATTATTCAAAAACTCGATGCTTATGTTTCTTTAGGATCAGTAGCGACTGTTATTGCAGATGAAAGCATCATCGCGCAAGATGCTAATCCAAAATTACGCCGTTTGCAACATCTCAGTGTTTTATTTCAAACAGGAGATATCACCGATCGCAGACTTTTAAATCGTCTTCCTTTACAAGTGATAGACCATATTATTTTACTGGCTTATTCCGATAGTTTAGACGCAGAAGAAGCAGATGGAATTACTTTAACCTCTCTGCTACATCTCAGACAAATTGCTAAAGAAGGAGGTTATCATTTTTCCATTACTAGCGAAATGATGGATAGTCGTAATCAACAGTTAGCCACGATCGCACAAGTAGATGATTTTATTGTCAGCGATCGACTCACCAGTTTAATGATTTCACAAATTGCGGACCATCCTTTTTGTAGCGATGTCATTAATCAATTATTAGAATCCAATGGCTGTGAAATTTACTTAAAACCTATTTCCAATTATATCCAACTCCCTGATGCTGTTGCTTTTTACACCCTAATGAAAGCAGCTCAAACTCATGGAGAAATTGCGATCGGCTATCGATGTTCTAGTCAGGATATGGCAGATTTTAAAGGCTATGGGATTGTTTTAAATCCTGATAAATTAGCGCCGATTCAATTTAATGAGTGCGATCGATTGATTGTCATTGGAGAGGATTTTTGAGAAGCTGATCTCAAATTGGAGCTAATAGTTGCGATACCATTTTGAATAGAATGAAGTCATTTTATTCATTGAAGGTGGGCAAGGTAAACCCTACAAATATTGAAACCCCCATTTTTAAGGTGATAATTAAAGCCCTCCTTGTTAAGGGGGGTTTGGGGGGATCATTGGCAGCCTGGGTGGAAGATTCCACTGTTGCGCGGGATGTCGTTGACTCCTTAACTGACAATTAAAGTCCCCCTTAACAAGGGATATAAGTTGTGCTTTTCCAAACTTAATGATATCTTAAGATTGTTCATCGAAATGCAAGAATCATAAAGTAACAAAACATGACAACTAAACTAAGTATTTCTACCCCCCCCCGCGCTGGCGTAGCTGCTTTAGGCGCGATCGCAGCCCTCATCGGAACCGCGACTTCCGCACAAGCCATTACTTTTGACTTTAACTTCGATGCTGTTCCTGATGAAACTATCACCCCTCCCATTGTTGGCACTGGAACATTTAGCTTTGACGATCCTGGTAACGGCCCATTCGACTTCTTCTCCCTGACCAATCGCAGCTTGTCCTTTAGCTTCAGTGGTGATACCTTCGATGATGGTGATATTGTCACCACTGCTGGCACGTTTGTCAATATTACAAGCACCCCTGGAGGTCGTAGTCTTGTGTTCACTGGGTCTGGCAATGGATCTTTCACCGGCTCCCTTGACTTTATTGATAATACGAATGTAACGGAGACAGCGTTGAGCTTCGGACCAACTGGTTTTGAGGGGTTATATTTCACTGTGGATAATCAAGGTAACTTCTCTTTACTTGGAGATTACGAAGCAGTTGTCATTCCTTTTGGGGTCAGTGAAAGTCTCGGTTTAGTGGGAGTTGCGACGTTAATGGGTATCCGCCAAGCGAAAAAATATTACGCTAACAAGCAGCAAACTAGCGAAGCATAATTTGACAAAACTTAATTGCAATTGAAGAATTTAATCTCCCCCCAACTTATCATTCTGGGGGCTTTTTTGTGGCTTTCGAGAAATACATTGTATAATGGGCATGAGTTAGATGAAATACATTCATGTTTGCTACAAATCAGTTGGTTTTCGATCCCCCCCAACTCCCCTTAAAAAGAGGGGCTTATATTGATTGGTAAGTGTAGCAGACTTTTTGGTATTTATATTAGATGTTGCTCAATCAAAGATGGTAAAAATTACACAACAGCAAAAAAAGCTATACGATACCGACTATAATCTCTGGGTTTTAGAAACAGTCAGAAAGTTAGAAAATCGGGAGTTTAATTTGCTCGATTTAGAAAATTTAATTGAGGAAGTCTTAGATTTGAGCAAGCGGACAAAACGGAAACTGCAAAGTCTTCTGATCAAACTAATTGAACATTTGTTGAAGTTTACTTATTGGGAATTGGAACGGGAAAATAATCGCGGTCATTGGTTAGCAGAAATTCGTAGTTTTCGACAACAAATTGATTTAGAATTAGAAGATAGTCCAAGTTTGAAGCCTTACTTATTAGAAATTTTTGAGGATTGTTATCAAAAAGGAAGAACCCTTGCGGTCGATCGTTCACAACTTCCGCCTGATACTTTTCCGAAAGAACCGATCGCGAACTTAGAGAAAATTTTAGATGAAAATTGGCTACCGCATCAAAAATAATAAGGTGGGCGATCGCTGAAGCCCCCCTTAACAAGGGGGGTTTGGGGGGATCACTAATTCTTCACAAGATTTTCCGCACCAGAAACCACTTTCGCAGACTCAATACGATCGCCCACTCGAATGGTATCCACCACATCCATCCCGCTAGTGACGCTACCAAAGGCAGCATAGTCCCCATCGAGAAAATAAACATCAGCTAAGGTAATAAAAAACTGAGACGAGGCCGAATTAGGCATCTGCGATCGCGCCATCGATAAAACACCGCGATCGTGCTTCAACTCAGGATTTTTGCCAAACCCAGCTTGTTCAAGGGTTTTCCCATAAACGGGTTCATCTTCACCTGCAGGAACAATTTCTAAAGGAATCGATCGACGCTGACCCGTTGCAGGATCAACAAACCCTCCTGTGCCATTTCCTTTGGGATCGCCTCCTTGCACCACAAAAGGCTGTGGCTCTTTGACAACACGATGAAAGGCTAAACCCTCAAAAAACTTTCGCTGTACTAAGTCCACAAAATTTCCTGCGGTCACTGGCGCCAAGTCGCCATCAACTTCAAGCATAATCGGAGAACCTTTGACGATCAACTCGATCGTTGCTTTGCCATTTAACTGGGGTAAATTATCAATCATTGCGCTCTTTTGTGCGATTGTTGGACTGGCTGATTGCTGACTTTCTTCACTGGCGATCGAACTACACCCACTGATCAAAACAGCAAAGACCAGAATTACTGCTAACAGTCGGTGTAGCCATACCTGAGAAACTAAACTCATAGACCTCTCCTTTAAATTCCTTCGAGGGGAACTCCTAAAAAACGAGCTAACTCTGCACCTTGATTCTCTAACTCACTCAGGGGAATGGGTTCACCGACGCGAGTCAGAGGAATCTTGCGATATCCTTTAATCCGCAAATAAAGGGAGCGTTTTGGGTTTAAACCCTCTTTAATTTCTGCTTTCACCGCCTCAATATCATCAAGATTACGCTCGATTTCAATGCGACGGTTTTTTCCTGGGTAGCCCCATCGAAAAATCTTAACCTGATTCGTGTTTTTATTAAACTCGTTGTAACCCCCACCCACATTCCAAAAGGCGACCAGCCAGAGGTAGAGAGACACTAAAGACCCTGCTACACCGTAGAAGGTTAACGCAATTCCTTGGGGGATAAATTGTAAGTCGCTGGGGTCACTAACGATTAAGAGATTCACTTGCAAATAGCTAGACAGACCCGCTAACAGGAAGCCAACACCACCAATCATGGCGATGACTGCCCAAAAATAGTTACTGGGACGGCGAGCGCCTGTGATGGTTTGTGTCAGGATTTGGCTATCTTGAGCAGTGACAGATGTAGTCATTGAGAATTTTTATAAAATGATCATGTTCTATTCTAAAACTTCCCATGAATATTACGAGTTAAGCACTTGCATCAGGAAATCCTTTCATTTTGCTCGAAAAATAAGTAAATCTTGTGCTATTGTTAAAAAAAGTTAAGTTAACGACAGCCAACCCTGATGGGAAACCTTCCCACAGGATAGGTTTTGGGAGTCGTGGCATTATAATTAACTTTCTTTGCTCCTTAAGGATTTTTCTTAGCACTTTTGGCGGAGATAAGCTATCCTTAAGAGATAAAAGCACGTAAAACTTAGCATTCTTGCAACAAATTATTAAGCAAGAGGATTTGAAATCATGACAATTGCAGTCGGACGCACTCAGCAACAGCGAGGAATCTTTGACCTCGTTGACGACTGGCTCAAGCGAGACAGATTCGTCTTTATCGGTTGGTCTGGTTTACTGCTCTTTCCCTGCGCTTATATGGCGATCGGGGGATGGCTCACTGGAACCACCTTCGCTACCTCTTGGTACACTC
>CAYXDG010000015.1:0-53631 GCA_964463655.1 uncultured Dactylococcopsis sp. | reverse complement strand
TGTCTCTTTTTCCTTCTGCAACATCAAGAATCCTCTTTCCTGTATAACGAAAAGATTGAACATCAAATGAAATTCCAACCCTGTGAGTCCGAATTTGTTGCATCATTGAGTGTGGAAAAAAGCCCACATTAAACGTAATTTGCGGATGTTCTAGGGGCCCGTAATGTCCTCTTTCTCCAGATAATAAATACTTAATTACTTTTTCCCCAGCTTGGGTTTCATTGGGAGCGCGATCGCGCTGATCCCAGACAAAATCTTCTGCATAATCTTGGTGCATTGCTAACCAAATCACCTGTTGGGGGTTGGGCGTTGCTTTAATCACTTCAATTCTAAATTGATCCATTGATATTTTGATTTAAACTCCTTGAAAAATATGACACAATAAAATTGCTGGCTTGATTATCATCATTGCTATGTTGAAGAAATGTTGCAACTGCTTGAGGGTCTTTTAAAAAGTTAGGGTCTTCATCTAAACGATTCTTCAATTTTTCAGAGACAGTATTAGCTATAACCGAAACATCTCCATTATGATCTGTTATTTTGACAACTACAATTTTACCCACACGAAGAACTGCATTATTAACATTTTCGAGAGAATTAACGATGTTTTTTACAGAGTCACTTACTTGTTGAGTTTCCGATTGATTTAAATTAAGAGAAGATACGGTCGAACTAAAAATAGTTTTACCATCTACATTATTTCCTTTTCTGCTTTGTTTTAAATATATTCCCAATAAGGCTATTCCTAACGAGAGGATAGCAGCTATGCTAGATAGAATCAAAAGAAACATTAACATTTTACAACTCCGATGAAATCACGCAGCCTAATGATGTGACTAAATTAGCAATAAAAAATATCGGTGAGGCTAGAGCCACAAAACTTTCATCAAATGTTTGCTCTGAAGATGTGTAGAACTCTATCTGAGAAAACCAGAAAGAATTGACAATTATAATTATAACACTTAAGCCACCACAAATTGTTTTGATTATTTCCACCCACTCCTCATGGTTATTCTTGCGAACGAATAATTCACCGATCGCGCCAGCAGTAATCGCATTACCAATTAATAATAAATCACCCCTAACTAATAAAGTTTCTAGGATAACCCTATCTCCACGAATTAAAGTCTGCAATGTGTTCAAAAAAAGAGGTAATAGTCCTACCAGTACACTAAATATAAACCATTTTATGATTTTATTAATCATTAGAATTTTTTCTGTCATAACATGACGCGATCGCGCTGATCCCAGACAAAATCTTCTGCATAATCTTGGTGCATTGTTAACCAAATCACCTGTTGGGGGTTGGGCGTTGCTTTAATGACTTCAATTCTAAATTGATCCATAATTTTACTCCTTTTAAATCCTAGCTAAGGTAACGCGATCGGGCTGATTTTGGTATTTTCCATTACGTTGTTCATAACTAACTGAACATTTTTCACCTTCTAAAAAGACTAACTGTACAATCCCTTCATTAGCATAAATCTTACAATCAGCACTAGAAGAATTAGACAATTCTAAAGTTAAAAATCCTCGCCATCCCGCTTCTGCAGGAGTAATATTTGCTATAATACCGCAGTTATGAACAAAGACTCCTGATGCTAGAGCAAAATTACCAGCTTCTGGAACACTAAGACAGTAAACATCATGAGTTCCTGCAATTTCTCGAATCGCAACAACTTTATGGTTTTTAACTTTTTGTCCTCGGAATTGATGAATAACATCAGGAAAACGCCGAAAAACCGAGCGATCGCAATTGAGTAATCGGGCGGCTCCTCTGATTGAACCAGTTTGATCTAAAGCTGCACGTACAACATCGGCGGTAATCTCATGACGAGTTTTTGTGGAGTCAACAATGCGTTTCATCGTTTGCGATTGTTGAGTGCGTCTTGTTCCATCGTCTTTTGCCCAAGCCTGCTTAGATTTTTCTCCTGTTAATGCTCTTGCTTCCTCTGATTGATAACGACGTAACATTTTTTCTCGATGGGCTTGACGAGTTTCATCTGAACAATTGCGACGGCGTTCTAGTAATGATTCGCGAATTGTAGCATATTGAGGATCATGCCAAAATTTCAAAGCTCTTTGACGTTGTTGTTCCGAAAAATTCTCTTGCCATTCAGGGTTTAATTTTAACTCTGAAATTGCTTTTTTAATTGATTCACTGTGTTCTTTTGGGTCAAAATCTGCGCCATAATTAATACTATTATGTAGCCGAATATGCTCCGACTCATTTATCCGCACAATATTCCACGGACAATTATTAAGACGATTATGGTCAATGTGATGGCGATGGGTATTGGGTTCTTCCTCATAAATCAGATGTCTAAGATTCCATTCATCACTAAGCCGATGAGTTGGATATAGATGTCCATTGAGGGGTTGATAAACCATTTCATAACCCCTTTCAAGTTGGCGATATAGTGGCATTAAAGAATCATTTGGCTTCAAGTTTTGTGCTGCTACCATTCGCCCATCTCGCGTCATGAATTCATGATCTGGTGTGCAGTAAATTGATTCTTCATTATCTAAAATAACTTCTACTAATGAATCCTGACCAATGTAACGAGGATTTTCAAGTAAAGTAACAATTAAACGACCATGTTGACCAATACTGTATCCCCAAAATTGTTCGCCATTTTCAGCACGTTTTGCCATTTCTTCTAATGTTGGTGCAGTACCATCAACTAAAGCAACTTGTGTGTCTCCGCGAAAACACCTTGCATACGTCGATTTTCCAATACAAATTACAGTAACATTATCAGGAATTTCTAATCGTTCTAACGCCACGCCAAGCCCATAAGAATGCGCTGGGAGAATGAAATAGCTCCCTGTTTCATCGGTATAAAGTTCTGTTCCTTCTAAATTATTAGGATTAAAATTTTTCGGGTCAACAACTGTCCCTGGAATGTGACGAAATATCCGAAATTCATTAGGAGATAACCTAATATCATATCCAAAACTACTTAACCCATAAGAAATCGCAGGAACATCTTTCTCTAGTTTCCGAACTTGTTGCGGTTCAAAGGGCGAAATCATCCCCTGACTTGCTTTTTCTTTAATCCATTCATCATTTTTTAACATGAGTTCTTTGTTTACTGGTAACTGGTCACTGGTAACTGGTCACTGTTTACCAAACAGGATCGTCAACTAAATTAATGACGAATTTCTCTTGATCGGGGATCGCGCTAATGCAAGAACAGATCGGGGTTCCGTCTTCAAGTTCCACTTCGCAAGCATGACAAGACCCCATCATACAACCTGTGGGAATAAACAGTCCAGCGCGTTCGGCTACGTCCAACATCGGTTCGCCTGCTTCTGCTTCAATGATCACATCGTCGGGGAGAAAGTGAACTTGTACACTCATAATGGGGTTCAGTCTAATGGCTTACATTTGAATCAGTTTAACTGATATTGATTAGGATGCTCTACCGCTAACGCCTTATCATTTACCTCTATTAGGAGTGCATGAGATAATAGTCTTTATAATGTGTAATAAATGACACGAAATTCTATCAACTAGAAGTTCATTACGTCGTTAAACAACAAGATTACTGAATTATGACAGCAACTCAAACCCAAGTAAAAAGCACCTTCCTAGAAAGACTCCATTCTCCAGAACGTCCTGTCCTCGTCTTCGATGGCGGTATGGGAACGTCTTTACAAAGCCAAGAGTTAACTTTAGAAGACTTTGGCAGTGCCGAACTAGAAGGCTGTAACGAATATCTCGTCAAATCGAAACCCGAAGCCATTGAACAAGTCCATCGGGAATTTTTAGAAGCAGGTGCGGATGTAATTGAAACCGACACCTTCGGTTCAAGTTCTGTGGTTCTAGCAGAATATAACATTCCCGAACAGGCTTATGAACTCAGTAAAATGGCGACAGAACTCGCTAAACGGGTAGCCAATGAGTATTCAACGCCAGAAAAGCCCCGTTTTGTGGCCGGTGCGATGGGACCCACAACCAAACTTCCCACCCTTGCTCATATTGACTTCGACACCATGAAAGAGTCCTACCGTGTGCAAGCAGAAGGACTTTATGACGGGGGTGCGGACTTATTTATCATCGAAACCTGTCAAGACGTGCTGCAAATTAAATCCGCTTTGAATGCAGTGGAAGAAGTTTTTGCAGAAAAGGGCGATCGCATTCCTATTATGGTTTCCATCACAATGGAAGTCATGGGAACAATGCTGGTGGGAACAGAAATTGATGCAGCCCTAACCATCCTTGAACCCTATCCCATTGATATTTTAGGACTGAACTGCGCCACAGGTCCCGACAAGATGAAAGAACACATTAAATATCTGTCGGAACACTCCCCATTTGTTATTTCCTGTATTCCTAACGCGGGACTTCCCGAAAACGTCGGTGGACAAGCGCACTATAAACTCACTCCAATGGAACTACGCATGGCGTTAATGCACTTCATAGAAGACTTAGGGGTGCAGGTCATTGGTGGCTGTTGTGGAACGCGACCAGACCACATCGAGCAGTTATACGGTATCGCGAAAGAACTGAAACCAGCAGAACGTCACCCGAAAAACGATCGCGCAGCTGCTTCCATCTACAGCACCCAGAATTATATTCAAGATAACTCCTTCCTGATTATTGGAGAACGTCTGAACGCCAGTGGGTCGAAAAAAACCCGTACCCTCTTAAACGAAGAAGACTGGGACGGCTTAGTATCTATCGCCAAATCACAAGTTAAAGAAGGGGCGCACGTTCTCGATGTCAACGTCGATTATGTGGGGCGTGACGGTGAACGGGATATGTACGAAGTGGTTTCACGTTTGGTGAATAATGTCACTTTACCCCTGATGGTGGATTCCACCGAATGGCAAAAAATGGAAGTGGGGCTAAAAACGGCTGGCGGAAAATGCCTCATTAACTCCACCAACTACGAAGATGGGGAAGAACGCTTTTTCAAAGTGTTAGAACTTGCCAAAAAATACGGCGCAGGTGTCGTCATTGGGACAATTGATGAAGACGGGATGGCGCGAACCGCCCAGAAAAAATTTGAAATTGCTCAACGCGCCTATCGTCAAGCGGTAGAATATGGCATTCCTCCCTCGGAAATTTTCTTTGACTCCTTAGCCCTTCCTGTTTCTACAGGAATTGAAGAAGACCGCGTGAACGGAAAAGAAACCATGGAGTCCATTCGGATGATTCGAGAAAACCTCCCTGAATGTCATATCATGCTGGGAGTCTCTAACCTCTCCTTTGGCTTGAACTCTGCTGCTCGGGTCGCTCTAAACTCTGTTTTCCTCCACGATGCGGTAGAAGCGGGAATGGATGCAGCGATTGTTAGCGCCAGCAAAATTGTTCCCCTTGCCAAAATTGAAGAAGAACATCGAAAAATTTGTCGTGACCTCATTTATGACCGCCGTGAGTTCAATGAAGATGGAATCTGTATCTATGACCCTCTCACCAAATTAACCCAGGTCTTTGCGGGTAAAAAAGCAGACGTTGCTGCGTCTAGCATGGAAAACCTTTCCATTGAAGAGAAACTCAAACAGCATATCATTGATGGGGAACGCATTGGCTTAAACGATGTCCTCGATGAAGCCATGCAAACCCATCCGCCATTAGATATCATTAACAAGTTCCTCCTTGATGGGATGAAAGTGGTTGGCGAACGCTTTGGCGCTGGTGAAATGCAGCTTCCCTTCGTGTTACAGTCAGCCGAAACCATGAAAGCTGCGGTGGCGCATCTTGAACCATACATGGAGAAAAACGAAGCGGGAGACAACGCCAAAGGAACTTTTGTCATCGCCACTGTCAAAGGAGACGTGCATGATATTGGGAAAAACCTTGTGGATATCATCCTCACCAACAATGGCTACCGCGTGATTAACATCGGGATTAAACAGCCTGTAGATAATATCATCGCTGCGTATCGGGAACATAACGCCGACTGTATCGCTATGAGTGGTCTGTTGGTCAAATCAACCGCCTTCATGAAAGATAATTTAGAAACCTTCAATGAAGAAGGAATCACCGTTCCCGTGATTCTCGGCGGTGCTGCCCTAACGCCAAAATTTGTTTATGGCGACTGTCAGGAAGCCTATAAAGGAAAGGTGGTTTACGGGAAAGATGCGTTTTCTGACCTTAACTTTATGGATAAACTCATGCCTGCTAAACAAGCCAACCAATGGGATGATTTGCAAGGTTTCTTAGGCGAGTTTGCAGAAGAAGAAGACAACGGAAAAGCGGTCAAACCAAAGGCAAAATCAAACAAAGCACAGAAAGCCGAAGAAAATGGCAAAACCGACGAACCAGAAGCAGCGCAAGTGGTCGATACTCGCCGTTCTGAAACCATAGAGGTTAATATTGAACGTCCGACTCCTCCGTTCTGGGGACACAAACTATTAACCCCTGATGACATTTCCTTGGATGAGATACTTTGGTATTTGGACTTACAAGCGCTGTTTGTGGGTCAATGGCAGTTCCGCAAGAAAAAAGGTCAACCGCGAGAAGAGTATGATCAATTCTTAGAGGAAACCGTTCATCCGATTCTGGAAGAGTGGAAGCAGAAGTCAAAAGCAGAAAATCTCTTGCATCCGCAACTGACTTATGGCTACTTCCCCTGTTGTGCAGAAGGAAACACCCTCTATCTCTTTGATCCAAAACTGATGGCAGAGAAGGGAACGATTCCGAAAGGAACAGAACCCATTGCAGCGTTTGAATTCCCCCGTCAACGGTCGGGACAACGGATGTGTATTGCTGATTTCTATGCACCGAAAGAGTCGGGATTGATTGATGTGTTCCCCATGCAAGCGGTGACTGTGGGTGAGATTGCCACAGAATACGCGAAAGAACTGTTTGCTGCTGACAAATACACTGATTATCTCTATTTCCACGGTTTCGCTGTGCAAACGGCGGAGGCTTTAGCAGAGTGGGGACACGCCCGCATTCGTCAAGAATTAGGCTTTGGCGACGAAGACCCTGATAATATTCGGGATGTGTTGGCGCAGCGCTATCGTGGTTCGCGTTACAGTTTTGGTTATCCTGCTTGTCCGAACATTAATGACCAATACAAACTTCTCGATCTGTTAGAGAGCAAACAAATCAATCTCTACATGGATGAGAGTGAACAGATTTATCCTGAACAATCTACGACCGCGATCGTTTCTTATCACCCGATCGCCCGTTACTTCAGCGCATAATCTCCGTAGGGTGGAGCAAGGCTCCACCTTATTTTTTTAAACACAAAGCATAAGCCTCTCTTCTAAAATGGGAAACGCTAATCAGATGATGTTATCTTCTCAACGAGTTTTAGTTATCAATAATAAGTTCTAATGATGCAAACCCAACTCAACCTGTTTAAAAAACAAGAAATTCTTCCTAAAATTAATCAAAGTTTTTCATTAGAAAATGATATAACATTAAATTGTAGTGAGGCAAAAACATTTCTAACGACTATTCCTGATAATAGGATTATGCTCACGGTAACATCACCTCCCTATAATATTGGCAAGGAATATGAAAAATATCTAACGTTGGAAGAATATCTATCAAAACAGGAAGAAGTAATCAAGGAGATTGTTAGAGTAACTAATGAACAAGGTAGCATTTGTTGGCAAGTCGGAAATTTTCTAAAAAAGGGTGAAAAAGAAATCATTCCTCTTGATATTTATTTTTATCAGATATTCAAAGATTATGGATTGAAATTGAGAAACCGTATTATATGGCAATTCGGTCATGGTCTTCACGCATCTAAACGTTTTTCAGGAAGATATGAGACCATATTATGGTTTTCAAAAACTGATAATTATATTTTTAATCTAGACCCCGTTCGTGTCAAATCGAAATATCCAGGGAAACGACACTACAAAGGGAAAAATAAGGGGAAACCGTCAGGAAATCCTTTAGGAAAAAACCCGACCGATTTCTGGGAATTTTTAGAACAAGAATGGGATCAAGAAGTTTGGAAAATTCCCAATGTTAAATCAAATCATATCGAGAAAACGATACACCCCTGTCAGTATCCTGTTGAGTTAGTCGAACGTTGTTTGCTAGCTTTAACTAATTCTGATGATTTCATCCTTGATCCATATTGTGGTGTGGGATCTAGCTTGATAGCAGGTATCAAGCATAAAAGAAAAGTCGTAGGTTGTGATTATAATCAAGAATACATTCGCGTAGCCGAGGAGCGAATTAATAAGTTTCTTACAGGAAATCTCAAAATACGTCCCCTTGGTAAGCCAGTTTATGTCCCTACTGGAAAGGAAAAAGTATCTCAAGTACCTGAAGAATGGAGTAGTAAAGAAAATTAAATGAAAATAGCAGCCCAATACTCGTTTAATCATGGCTTAGAAATAATTGAAACTAAATTTCCATCATATTTAGAGGAAATAAAAGATGTAATACTGAATGCAGATGCTGCTGTATGCAAAGTAAAAAAAAGTGAAGAAAAAACAATGACAGGGAGATTATTGTATAGTCCTGTAGAGCTTAATAAACAATTTAAGAAGTATTTTAACCCAAAAGGCTGGAAAAGCAAAAGAGTAACTTGTAACTATAAAAATGACTTTTATGTTAATGGGTACACTCCCAGATCAGTGGGAGAACGAGCTTATAGTCGATTTCGAGGGTGCGATCGCTGTTTTGGAAGGCGCGATCGCCTGTTGACAGAATTCTTGTCGAGTAAGCAGCGATCGCCTTTAGGAGTTAAAGACGCGATCGCGTTAGTTTTCAAGATTAACTTGTCTAATTTTTTCATCAATAATTTCCCTTGTTTCCTCGGTTTTCTTCAATTTTTTCTAACTGTGATCGCAAGGCTTTCTCTAATTTCTCCCAAGTGCTACAGTAAGGTTAATACCATTAATTGATTAATCATGATGTCCAATTCAAAGATTTTAGTGACAGGTGCAACAGGAAGAACAGGCGCGATCGTCCTAAAAAAATTACGCCAATTGAATCATTATAACCCCTTTGGTTTTGCGCGATCGCCTGAAAAAGTTAAAGATATTTTTGGCTCAACTGAAGGCTTTTATTTTGGCGATATTCGAGACAAAAGTACCTTAGAACCAGCGCTCAAAGATTGTGAAACTTTGATTATTGTTACCAGTGCGACTCCCCAAATGAAAGCACCACCACAAGAAGGAGAACGTCCTGAATTTATGTATCCCGAGGATGCAACCCCAGAAATCATCGATTATGAAGGACAAGTTAATCAAATTGATCTGGCATCAGAAGCAGGGGTTAAACATATTATTTTAATGGGTTCAATGGGGGGAACCAATAAAGATCATCCTTTGAATAAAATGGGAAATGGTAATATTTTAATCTGGAAAAGAATGGCAGAAGAATATCTCATTGATTCAGAAATTGACTATACAATTATTCGCGCTGGTGGTTTACTCAATGAACTAGGAGGGCAACGGAAATTATTAGTCGGAAAAGATGACACTTTACTAAACCGTGAATCTCCAACTGTTCCTAGAGAAGATGTTGCTGAGGTGATTATCAAAGCCATTTCGACTCCTGAAGCGAGAAATAAAGCCTTTGATCTGGTTTCAGAAGCAGCCTCAAAAGGAAACGTGACTGAAGATTTCGCTGACCTATTTTCTCAAGCAACTCCTGGGCTTTAAACTTGATTTTCCTCAGTTAAAAACCAGTCAACAGCAATGACAGATTCTAAGCCATTTTTGAGTAACGGAATAGGCATAAGAAATGTATAAAATGCCAAGAATTTTGTTTTTTGTTTTCAGTTGCGCGATCGCATTAAAAACTTCTTTCACCTGCGTTAATTTCAAAAAAACATTATTTTAAATTTTTTCAGGGCGCGAAGTAGCCCCCTCTTCCAGATTTAGGAGAGGGGTCTAGGGGGTGAGGGCTACAAACTTTCTAGGAATTAGAGAAAATCAGAAACTAAACAGCGTCCGCAAACGACCCACATAAATCGTATCATTATTCGCATTATGGTCAGGATTAAATAACACATTAATGGCAGGAGCAATGCTAATATTATTGTTAATCGCGTCATGATATTCTGTGCTTAAGACATATCCCGTATCAGGGTCTTCTTCTAATGCCCTGCCATCAGAATCAACCAGTTTAGGCGGTTGACCAAAAGCAAGAATGAGGACACTTCCTTCTTTTCCTAAGTCTGGGAAAGAAGCATTGACTAACCAATTAATAATCTCAGCGCTGCCATCGTTTCCTTCTTCAACTTCCGCATCAACCAAGCCAAAATAACTACCAATACTGAAGCCATCGCTAATGAGCCAGTTAGCCTGGACCCCATAATGATTTGCCGAGTTAGCGCGTCTGGTGTCTGGTTGCCCATTCATTGCCGTAGTGTAATTTAAACTACAATTTTTAGGGGAATTTAATCTGTTTTTAAGGTTAGATTCAGGTCTGTTGACAATAGTTAACCATGAACCATGAAACAACTATCAATTAACTAAAGTACCCCCTTAGAACTGGGAACTTGACCACTGCGACGAGGATCAATTTCTACGGCCGCCCGACAAGCCCTTGCAAACCCTTTGAAGGTTGCTTCAATAATGTGGTGAGAGTTAATCCCATCTAGTTGGCGAATATGCAGCGTCATCTGACTATGATTGACCACTGCTACAAAAAATTCTCTGACCAGTTGGGTGTCATAAGTGCCTACTCGTTGCGTTGGCATCTCTAGACCATAGCTGAGATGAGGTCTTCCTGAAAAATCTAAAGCCACTTGAATCAGTGCTTCATCCAAAGGGGCGATAAAATGACCAAAGCGCTGAATCCCTTTACGATCGCGCAGTGCTTGGGCAAAGGCTTGACCGATCGTGATGCCAACATCTTCATTTGTATGATGGTCGTCAATTTCAATGTCTCCTGTGGCTTTCACTTCTAAATCAAACAGACCATGAGAAGCCAGTTGTTGAATCATGTGGTCAAGAAAAGGAATCCCTGTGTCTGCTTGACAGTTTCCTTCACCATCAAGGTTAAGGGTCACTGAGACATCCGTTTCTCCCGTCGTGCGAGAAACCGAAGCTATGCGAGGGTTTAATGAAACAGGTCGATCGGAAAGCTGCATTTTTGTTATTTGTTATTTGTTATTTGTTATTTGTTATTTGTTATTTGTTATTTGTTCCCCCTTTAAGAAGGTAAATTAACACGCGAACCGTTCTGAGGAACTTATACAAACCCAGTCAAGTTTTCCAGAAACCTTGACTACATTCCCATAATGTTGTAGCCAGAATCAACATATAAGATTTGTCCAGTAATTCCACTGGCGAGATCGCTACACAAGAAAGCTGCTGTGTTTCCCACTTCTGTCTGGGTTACAGTGCGTTTGAGGGGCGCTGTTTCTTCTACATGACGGATCATGTCTAAGATTCCACCAACTGCAGAAGAGGCTAAAGTCCGAATGGGGCCTGCGGAGATGGCATTAACGCGAACATTTTGTTCTCCTAACTCTGAGGCTAAGTAACGGACACTCATTTCTAATCCTGATTTAGCAATGCCCATTACATTGTAGTTGGGAACAACTCTTTCTCCGCCGAGGTAGGTTAAGGTGATAATACTTCCCCCTTCTCTCATCAAGGGTTTTGCTGCTTGGGCTAAACGAGTGAGAGAATAGGTGCTGATGTCTAAGGCTTGTAGAAACCCTTCCCGTGAGGTTTTGCTAAACTCCCCAGATAATTCCTCTTTCCCCGCGAACGCTAGACAATGAATCAGGATGTCCAGCTTTCCCCATTTCTCGGAGACGGCTTGGAAGGTTTCATCGATTTGTTGGTCGTCTTGGACATTACAAGGCAAAAATAAGGTGGGATTGAGAGGCTCAACTAATTCTCTCACTTTTCTCTCAAATTTGCCGCGATCGTCTGGCAGATAAGTAACTCCCATTTCTGCTCCTGCTTTGTGCAGTTGTTGAGCGATTCCCCATGCGATCGAGCGATTATTGGCAATGCCTGTGACTAATGCTTTCTTTTGGCTTAAATCTAACATTGATTGATCAAGTAAGTTAACAATTAATAATTAATAATTGCATTTGCCTATATTAGTTTAGCAGCAACCAGCTATCGTTGCTGATTTTGATAGCTGGTTGTTTTCTCAAATAAGTTGGGTTAAACTTCTGCTGATGGGCATTCGCTTAACTCTTCAGTCACTGATGCTGGTTCATGAGTGTTACTGTCCGCGCCATGCACTTTTTCATAGAGAACGCCATGAGTGTGACCATTGCCATTTCGGGGTTGAATTACCCCATATCCTCCATGATTACGCTGATAAATCACATTGATTTCATGGGTTTCCTGATTGCGGAATAGATAAAAGTCGTGATCGACTAACTCAAGCTGTTCTTTGGCTTCTGAGATTGTCATCGCTGGCATGGCAAAATATTTGACCCGAACCACATCTTCTGGTATCTCTGGGGCGCGATCGGGGATTAGGCTATCGCTGACTGGCTCTGGGGTAACCGCTTCGGCAGTTTTTGGGCTGTCATGAGTTTTTTTATGTAAATGTTTTTCTTTATATTTACGAAGCTGACGGGCAATTTTATCGGCGACTAAATCAATGCTCGCATACAGATCGCCACTGTGTTCTTGTGCGCGGATAATTTTACCATTCGCATGAACCGTAACTTCTGCTTTGGCGCGATCGCTGACTCGGGAATTATGAGCGACTGATAAATGAACATCCACTTTTGAGGTGAGTTGTTGAAAGTGTTTCACTGCATTTTCAAGTTTCTCTTCAACATAATTGTGAATAGCTTCAGTCACTTCAATATTGTTGCCCTGAATTAAAAGCTTCATTTTAGTTACTCCATCATCTTCTAACAGTTTTTAAGGTGTGATTGTTCCTCTAAATTAATGACTTCTGAGGAAGCAGTCACTATTGGTTAATCTCTCTCCCCAATTGTTCTGACTAGGGAGATTGTTGTCTTTTCAATTACACTGAACCAGCAATTAGATTTAATCTTTTATTAATGATTGGGCTGTGGGGATCATGGGCTAATCCTTGCACTTGTGGCTTCTAATTGCTATAAACAGTCAGTTTTGGTTCGGTAGTCGATCAATACCAAACATCATCAACTCTTTCCTTTTTTCAGTCTTTGCCTTGATGCTAATTTGGCTAGCACTTGAAGGGAATTATTAATGATCAAGAATGTTTCCTCCTCTTTGATTTTCGGTCTGACTCTAGACTAACACTTGGTATTCTAGATTACGATCATCTCTGATGCGCTTTTTAATGCTTATTAACATTTCTTGGTATTATTGAGAAATATGGCGTGAATTATAACTAACTTTGAAACGACGTTGTTGTCTAAAGAATCAAGGACAGATTCCATTCGAGACTGCCTGGGAGGAACAGCGATCGCTGGTTGCAGAACGTCTGGCCGATCCTGAGAAAGATGATGTTCTCATTCTTTTAGAACATCCCCCTGTTTACACTCTAGGTACAGGGGCAACGGAAGCAAACCTCAAATTTGATCCCAAAGAGACTTCTGTTCCTTTATATCGCACAGAAAGGGGGGGAGAAGTCACCTATCACTGTCCAGGGCAGTTAGTAGGCTATCCAATCTTAAATCTGCGTTATTATCAATGTGATCTCCATTGGTACTTACGACAACTGGAAACTGTCCTCATCCGAACTTTGGGAGAATATGGTTTGGCAGGGAAACGAGAAGCGGGATTGACAGGGGTTTGGGTAGAAGGGGTAAAAGTGGGCGCGATCGGGATTAAAGCCAAGCGTTGGATTACGATGCACGGTTTTTCTTTAAATGTGTGTCCCGATTTGAGTGGGTTTGAACAGATTGTCCCCTGTGGTATCCGCGATCGCGCTGTGGGAAGTATTCAACAATTTTATCCTGAGATCAGCCTTCCCCAAGTCCGAAAAGACATCATCTATCATTTTGCAGAAGTTTTTGCTGTTGAACTCGATCGCTGTCCCGAAGCATTCGGACAAATTGGCCAGAAGAATTGTTAGCAGTGTTTTTAATTACATGGTCACTGGTCAAGCCAAGTATTTCCCGAATGACTCTTTTAGCACTTTGAAAGAATTGTATTTTGGGATACAAATGGTGGTTGGGTTGGGAACTTTGCTTTTCTTAATTTTTCAAGCATGGCTAGAAAAAACAAAATTTAGAGCAATTTAATAAATAAGCGCGATCGGACTGGCAAAACAAAACTTTTTGCGATATTGTTAAGGAAATCTTAAATCTTAAATTTTTATTTAGATTTCTTGAACCCATGACAACTCTATCGATTGTGATCCCTGTTTATAACGGGGGAGAAAAATTCCAGAAATGCTTAGACAGTATTAAACATAGCCTAGGGACGATCGATGAAGTGATTGTTGTTTGTGATGGCGATACCGATGGTTCTTGGCAAGTTGCCAAAGATTTTGGGGCAAAAGTTCTCCGTTTAGCCAGTTGTGGAGGACCAGCACGAGCCAGAAATCTGGGCGCAAAAGCAGCTAAGGGAGAATTGCTCTTTTTTATGGATGCAGATGTCACCATTCATCCCCAGACTTTAGACCAAATTAAACAGCAATTTCAGCAAGAGCCAAGCCTAAGCGCACTCATTGGTTCTTATGATGATACCCCAGGTGCTGAAAATTTTCTTTCTCAATATAAAAACTTATTTCACCACTACACCCATCAGGTGTCTTCGGAAGTTGCTTCAACCTTTTGGGGTGCTTGTGGTGCGATTCGTCGCTCTGCTTTTGCAGCAGTAGGAGGGTTTGATGAAAGTTATCGTCACCCTTGCATTGAAGATATTGAGTTGGGTTATCGTCTAAAACGAGAAGGATATTCGATTCGCCTTTGCAAAGAGATTCAAGTAAAACATCTCAAGCAGTGGGAACCGATTTCTTTACTCAAAGCAGAGATTTTTTATCGTGCGATTCCTTGGACAGAATTAATGTTGCGCGATCGCTGTTTACAGAATGATTTAAACCTCAGTTATAGCAATCGCGTAAGTGTGGTGTTAGCTTTTGCTTTAATCCAAAATTTAACCATTAGCTTCTTCATTCCTTGGCTATTTTTCCTAAGTTTGGGATTAGGCATAATCTTGCTATTTCTGAATTTCAATGTTTATCGCTTCTTCTATCAAAAACGTGGCTTCTGGTTTACCCTGCAAGTGATTCCTTGGCACTGGTTTTATTTCCTTTATGGTGGTGCTGCGTTTGCTTATGCCACTGGCAAACATTATGTTAATGTCTTCACCTTGGCTCATAAAACAACTGCGATCACTAACCATTAATCTGATCAAACATAAATTTAATCAAGAGGTCTTTACTTATGAAACCTTCCCCAGTCATTATTATCGGAGGCGGCCCTGCTGGCTTAACGGCAGGATATGAGTTAGCGAAACATGGAGTAAATTCTATTACTTTGGAAAAATCCAATCAAGTCGGGGGAATTTCCCGCACAGAAACCTATAAAGGTTATCGATTTGATATTGGGGGACACCGCTTTTTTACGAAAGTTGGTGAAGTCGAAACAGTCTGGAAAGAAATTTTAGGAGATGACTTTATTCAAGTCCCAAGACTATCCCGAATTTATTATGAGGGTAAATTCTATGATTATCCTCTGTGCTTAGTCAAAACCCTGAAAAATTTGGGTTTTTGGCGTAGTTTACTAATTCTCTTTAGTTACTTCAAAGCTAAAGTCAGAAAATTACTTAACCCTAATCTCATAGCAGAAACTTTTGAAGATTGGGTCATTGATTCTTTTGGAGAGCAACTTTATCGAACTTTCTTCAAAACTTATACTGAGAAAGTGTGGGGAATACCCTGTGATAAAATTCGAGCAGATTGGGCAGCACAACGCATTAAAAATATGTCCTTGAAAGCGGTTGTCATGAATGCTTTATTTGGCAGTCAAAATGCCAAGAGTCTGATTAAAACCTTCGACTATCCTCGTCTTGGTCCTGGGATGATGTGGGAGCGCTGCCAAGAAATTTTAGAAAGTAAAGGAAACCCAGTTCATCTTAATACAGAAGTGGTGCGAGTTGAGCGAGAAGGGATGCAAATTAAAAAAGTTTTGGTTAAGCAGGGAGATAATACCTTTGATTTGAAAGCCGAATCCTTTATTAACTCAATGCCAATTTCTTTACTATTACAGCGTCTTTATCCTCAACCCCCAGAAGAAGTTTTAGCAGCAGCAAGAGGGTTAAAGTATCGCGATTTTCTGATTGTAGCTTTAGTGGTCGATCGCGATCATTTATTCCCTGATAATTGGCTTTATATCCATAGTCCAGAGTTTCAGGTGGGTCGCATTCAAAACTTTAAAAATTGGAGTCCTGAGATGGTTCCTGATCCGAATAAAACCTGTTTGGGAATGGAGTATTTTTGTAGTGAAGGAGATACTTTATGGGAAATGTCTGAGTCTGAATTAATCGAACTTGCCTCCCAAGAAATTAGTCAACTCAATTTAGGGGTTAAATACTCTGATATCAGCGATGGTTGTATTATTCGCCAGCGCAAAGCCTACCCAGTTTATGATGGGGAATATCGCCAACATCTCAAGGTTTTACAAGACTATCTTGAAATGTTTGAAAACCTGCAAACCGTTGGGCGAAACGGGATGCACCGCTATAATAATCAGGATCATTCCATGTTGACTGCATTATTAGCAGCCAAAAATATTGTTGGGGAAAAGCACGATCTTTGGAATGTGAATGTGGAGCGTTCCTATCACGAAAACTTTACCGATGAGGAATGGTCAAAACTCAAGAAACCGTCCACTCAGCAGAGCAAGAACACAACCTCTTTATCATTTATTTCTGAGCATTAATTGATTAAAGATTATGGAAAAGTCTGATTATCCCCTGGTTTCAGTCATTTTTTTATGAGTCAACAACACCCTTTGATTTCAATTATTATCCCGAGTTATAATCGTCCAGAGCGATTAGCAATGGGTTTGGAAGCAATTAATCAATTAGATTATCCACGCGATCGCTTTGAGGTAATTGTTGTCGATGATGGGAGTGTGACCCCTCTTGATCCAGTGGTGGAAAAGTTTCAAGCAGTATTGTCGATCTATTTGATTCGACAGGAAAACGCGGGACCCGCTAGCGCTCGTAATACAGGGGCAAATGCAGCCCAAGGAGACTATTTAGCCTTTACAGATGATGATTGTCAACCAGACTCGCAATGGCTAAGGGCGATCGAAAAAGCGATCGCTGAGTTTCCCAATGCGATCGTTGGTGGGCAGACAATTAACGCCCTTGCTGATAATCTTTACTCTAGTGCCAGCCAACTGCTCATTGACTATCTTTATGAATATTACAATCAAACTCAAGGGAAAGCAACATTTTTTACGTCTAATAATTTTACTTTGCCTCGTTTTATTTATCAACAACTAGAGGGATTTAATACTAACTTTCCTCTCGCTGCTGGGGAAGATCGAGAGTTCTGCGATCGCGCTTTAAATTGCGGTTTTTTCCTGCACTATGCTCCCACAATGAAAGTTTATCATCATCACTTTTTGAATTTAAAGTCATTTTGGCGACAACATTTTAATTATGGTCGTGGGGCTTTTTATTTTCATCAGGTTCGCAGTGAGCGTCAAGGCAAACCGATGAAAGTAGAACCAATTATATTTTATTTTCGCCTGTTAGCTTATCCTTTATTAAACCAAAAAGGCTACCAATCTGTGATCTTCTCAGGATTGTTTCTCTTATCACAAATAGCGAATGTAGCTGGTTTTTTTTGGGAAACTAAACAGCAACAATCTCTCTTAAAAGTAACTGAAACTACTAGCTAGCTCCTAAAAAGATGATTAAATAATATCTCAAAGCAGTTATAACCTTGAATTGCTCATGGAAATAAATCAAAAAAAACTTCTCTCTATTTTCTCTTTTTTTCTGGTCATTTTAGCAGTCAGTTCTTTAAGTGTCGGGTTTTACTATTTAGCATTTCATGAAGCTATCCCAATGGACTTACGAGTGCGTTGGGTTGAGCAGCAATACATTTATCGCGAATATTACCCCTATCCAATTGGAGATAGTGAGCCTTTTGTCATTCCAGAAATTGGACCCGTTAACTCAGGAGGCTATTTTCCTTGGTCTTTTTTTTCTAGCATTATGTTTTTTCCTCCCTTATCTCTAGAAATTACTCGTTTCTATCATCTTTTTCTGAATCTTGGAGGACTGGTAATTCTGGGAACATTCGCCTATCAAGTGGGGGCAAAATACGGACGGAAAGAAGCCATTTTTTCGGTAGGAGCAGCACTGGCGATTAATGGACATATCCGCACGCTGGTAATTGGTCAATATGGCATTATTATCAATGCGCTGCTAATATTAATGTTTTGGCTATTGCAGCGCGATCGAAATAAATTAGCTGGATTGGTTTATGGCATTGCCTTACTCAAACCTAATATTTCAGCACTATTTTTTTTTATTTTAGTGCTACAACGGCGATATTGGGCGATAATAACTTGCTTAGGTTATGTGGGATTAGGGACTTTAATTATCTGGAGAGTTACCGCAACCAACCCTGTGGAAATGGTGATGACAGTCTTTAGACAATCCAAAAGTTTTGCGGATCAAGGCTCTTCCAGTGTTAATTTTCTGGTGGCATTAGGACTGAACCCTGACCAAGCAGTTTTACTATTGGCACCTGTTGCGATGGCAATTGTCCTGTTATTATTTTATCAGTTTAGGTTTTCTCCTTTACTCACTCAATTCGCGATCGCGACTGTTATTGGTCGCGTCTCCACTTATCATCGAAATTATGACGATTTGATGGTCGTTTTTTTACTCTTAGCGTTAATAGATTTAGGTTTCCGAAGCCCGAAATTGATTCATAGCTTAGCACTAGCTTTAGTAGCAATTAGTCTGTATCTTCCTGCTCGTTTTACTGTGATAGAATTGGTGGCAAATGCTCAACTTATTATTTGGTTTTGCGGGTTAGTTTACCTTATTCTTTTTGAAAGTTTTGAGAAAAGGGTAACTCAATCAAGTCATACTTTCCCCTCCGCCTAAATTGAAGTGAATCGGCAATAGCTTGATTTATTTTTTCACAAAGTCAGCAATTCTTCCAGTTAGATTGTAAGGAACATCAATTCCCATTAAATTCAAACAACTAGGAGCTAAGTCAAGCAAATCAATTTCTTGTATATTCCCTTTAACTTTAATCGACTCTCCTGCCGCTGCCATAAATCCGTTTTGAGAATGGTAGCTATCTCGATGATAGAAAAATTTAGTCTGAGTAATTTCTGCTTGAGGATGAATCAGTCTCTCTAGAAAATGTTGTGCAGGTTGCCACTCAATAAACAAGTCGGGAAGATGTTCTGGCTGTTCTGTGTTGAACCATTCTGCTGTTTTGACAATTTGCTTAATTGCAGGTTGATTCGTTATAGGATCAATTAATTGTTTTAACTCAGTTTCAATTTCTGCTAAGAGGTCATAATAGTCTTTTAACTTAACAATTCCTTGGGGTTCTCTTCCTTCTAAATTAATCCGAATAAAGCTGGTATAGAGAGACGGAATGGCAAAAGCACGGGTTTTTTTCCAATCAGTTGTATTAGCAAAATTATCATTAATTAATCTTTCTTGAACGCTCAAAGGCAGACGCTGACTAATTGCCTCGCGCCAAGATTGGGGAAGGAGACGACGAACTAGAGGCAAAGGTTTTAAGGACTGCTTCTGTGAAGGAGGAAGGAGAACTTGATAGCCTAATTTTTGGCAAAAATCAGGAATCAGTCCTGTCGTTGGATAACTGTCTTCCATCCCAAAGGCTGAATAAATAACAATATTTGCTTGTTGTGGAAGTTCTTGGAGTAACAGTCCAATTTGAGTGTCAATGGCTTGGTAAATCTCTCGTATCGCATTTTTCAGTTGATTGTCTTGGGCTGCTTTTAAATATTTCCAAAAATAATGAGCGCTGGTATGAGATTCATAAAAACCAAGACTAATTAAATCAAAATTGTCCCGTTGAGATAGCTCACGACAAAGTTCCCCCTTTTTTTCGATTCGCTCCAAAGCTCTTTGGTACATCATCAAATCTTGAGCCAAAGATGATTTTGGACTAAACTCAGAGATGCTTATTTGCTTACCAAAGATTTTCCTGACATCTGCCAAGAGTTCTGGGGGTTCAGCACAAGGAAATAAAAACCCTAATGCTGCGTAGTGAGTTGCCCAGTTTGCTACTTGAAGGCCTTCAATATCAGGAACAATGACACTATCAGGGGCATCAATAATGGCCACTTTTTTATTGCTATTTTTTAACTGTGTCCAAAAAGGTAGAATCCCTGTATCTGGAAAGTTGTAAGGGGATAATTGATAAGTTTTAGGGATGAGTTGCCGAAAAAAGTAGTAGCCATGAACCGATCGCGAAACCCCACTTAATAGAGACAAAGAGCTACCATGTTCAGTGATACAGTCCAATCCTGTGATTTTTCCATAACATCCCCGTGCCATGAGCGAAGCAATAGTGGGCAAATGTCCTTCTTTGACCCAAGTATGAATCAGGCGATCGTCAGCACCATCGATCGCAATTAAAATCAGGGGAGGATTGGTAGTCATGATTAAACTTTTAATCGTGCAAGATGAATTCTAACAGTGTAACCTTAGCTTGACTACTCATTGGTCTGATTCATTGGGAAATTATGCCATGAGCTTATCATATAACGCTAAAAATTGATCCACAAAATTCTCTTCACTTAACTGTTCTCTGGCAAATTTGCGTCCATTTTGTCCCAAAGTTTCTGCTAACTCTTTATTTTTCAACACAGTTAACAAACTTTCTGCTAAGGCTTGTACATCCCCAGGGGGAACGAGAAACCCGGTTTCACCAGATTTAACAATATCTTTTGATCCTCCTGTTGCACTAGCAATCACCGCCGTTCCCCGCATCATTGCATTTGCCGTAATCAAGCCAAACGGCTCTGCCCACAACGAAGGAACGACCTGCACCCAAGCATTGACAAACAGAGCTTCCATTTCTAAACGAGGCATTTGCCCGGGCATTACTACATTGTGAGTTAAGTTTAAATTCTGAATTTGCTGCTGCAAAGGCTCTCTTTCAGAGCCATCCCCAACCAAATATAACTTTGCTTCAGGGATTTCTGTAACTACCTCAGCCAAGGCGTGTAATAAAACTTCTGCCCCTTTTTCTTTCACTAAGCGTGCTGCAAAGGCAATGGTTGGCGGTGCTTGTAAAGGGGGACGTTGTGGTTCGAGGGGAACGCCATGCCAAATCACCTCTACTGGGCTGATCTCTGCTTCTAGCATTCTTTGTTTAACCGCTTCACTGGCTGCTGCAAAGAGGTTGAAAGAGTCACGCTGTTTTTCCCACTGCTTCATTTGAAACATTAAAGGAAACCAATCTTGTAGAGAAAGACAATGATTTTGATAACAGGGAACGCCATAAGAAACTTGACAGGATGTGCCATCAGGGAGCAGTTTTGTTCCCACTGGGCAAACTGCCCGATACCAAACCGCATAATAGAGACTGGGAATATCTTTGAGTAGAGGCAAAATCAAAGGCGATAGTTGAGTTAAAAAGAGAAACACATGAACAACATCAGGCTTAAATTCTGACAGCACTTGCTTTAAACGACGAACAGCCCAAGGGTTAGCTGTTTGTAGAAGGGCTCGAAAACGCGAGGTTGTGCCAAAACATAAATCGTCTCCTTGGGGAGGAATCTTAAGCGGTTGGGCGGTGCTGGAAAAGCAACGAGCATCATGTCCTCTCTCGCGTAACTGATCTCGCAAGCCCAAGATTAATATTTCAGCCCCTCCAGAGAGAGTCGAGTAATCGTTGATTAGTAAAATTTTCATCAAAACGTCACTTTCATCCCCAAAGTCATGCAATTTAAGGTATTTATGATCTGCTGCTACATTCTGTTATGGTGGGCAAGGCAAACCCTACAATCTTGAACGATTTCTTAGAAATAGGATAAAAGTTATGAAGTTATCATAACATAGACTTGATAGGCAGGGGAAGTTTCAGAGAAGTTGTGTCTGAGCAAAATTGTTATTTTTTAGTAAGAGGTTGTAAAAACCTGACGAGGGATAAAACTTCCCGAAACAAAGCTGGAAATAAAAGGGCTAGGGTTAAGCTATAAACGATTATTCCAATGGGGGTGCTAATCATTAGAATGCTTTGCGGATTAAAATCGGTCAATAATCCTTGTCGGGTAATAATTAAAGCGATAATCATTGTTGTTGTGCAGACACAAGGAGCTAATAATTGAGATAGATAATCTTTAATTGAAATTGGGGTCAGTTGATTCAAAAACCACTGACTAATTGGAAAAAGCAAATAACCACTTATCACATAACCCGCAGCAACTCCTTGCAGACCCCACTGTACTCCAACTAAACAAGCAACTAGATTAAAACTAGCATTAAGTAACCCTATTCTAAAGCGTATCCAAGGTTGACCCAAAGCGATAAAAGCTGAACCCTGAAGGATAGTAATGGTTTGCAAAATACCTGTCAAGGAAAGAATTTGCAGAATCAGAACAGTGCTGATCCATTTTTCTCCAAATAAAGTAATGACTAATTCTGAACTCAGAATGAGTGTTCCTAAAAAGACTGGAAAAGCCACTAAGCTGGTCAGTTGAGTTGCTCGATAATAAGCATTCGTAAACTTTTCTGAATCATTCTGGAGTCGAGAAAATGCGGGTAGTGCAACTTGATTAAGTGTCCCCACTAACAATTGAGTCATCACTTGCAAAATGCGATGGGAAATTGCATAATAGCCAAGGGCAACTTCTCCTAAAAAGTAGCCAACTAATAAGTTGTCAGTTTTTTGATTAAAAAATGTCATCAATCTGAAGCTAAAAAGACCGAGACTGAAAGAAACAATATCAGATAAATGTTGCCAAGAAAACTGAAATTTTGGTCGCCAATCGTTGACTTTCCATAAGACAATAATGCCCATTGTTTCATAGGTTAGCTGTTGACCGACTAAACTCCAAACTCCATATCCTTGACTAGCCATTAAAATTCCGACGAATCCAGCAATTGTAATTCCTAATAAGGTACGCATTGCCATTGCTTGAAAGGCAAATTTTCGCTTTAATAAGGTTCTTTGTGTTTGACTAAAAGCACTAATGATAAAGATAATAGAAAGCGATCGCACAACTGGAATCAGTCGAGATTGATTAAAACTTTGAGCAATTAAAGGAGCAGCTAGAAAACTAATGGCTGTTAACAAGAAAGACAATAAAACTTGTGTCCAGAAAGCGGTATTAATATGTTTCTCTTCAATGTCTTCTCGTTGAATCAGTGCTTGATCAAAGCCTTGATCTAAAAAAATTTGCACAAAGTTAATAAAAATATTGGCTAAAGCAACTAAGCCAAAGGCTTCTGGGGTCAGTAAACGAGCGAGAATTAAAAAAACAATTAATGATCCAGCTTGGCTTCCCCAATTTTGAATCGCTGACCAGAAGACTCCTTGAATGGTTTGCTTTTTAATATTCATTTTGGAGAAGCGCGATCGCGCCATTTATTAATTTTCATAAGTGTACCCTGTTAAAAAGGGATAGTGTTCAATCTGACTTTGCACTCGCTGAATCAATTCTGGTGACCAAGAAATACTGTTTCGACTTTTGTTGGGTGACTTGTAAACAACTTGACTACAATCTTCTAGATAATCTTGGGGAGCGCTAACTTTTAGAAAGTCACAAAGTTGCTCTAAATGTTTTTTCGGATTATCAATGAAATCTTCCTGCTTGAATTCCAAGATTTCCTCACTAGAAAGCGTTTTTTTGAATTCAAATATTGTCTCGCATAAGGAAAAATAATGTTCAATGCTTCTTTCTAAGTCGTAGCCTAATTTAGGCGTTTTTTTAGAGATGGTCGTAATATTGTCATAAGGATTTCTGACAACATGAATGAATTTAATCTGAACATCAATAATTTCTCGTAAACGCTTT
Organism: uncultured Dactylococcopsis sp.; assembly: GCA_964463655.1. GTDB lineage: Bacteria > Cyanobacteriota > Cyanobacteriia > Cyanobacteriales > Rubidibacteraceae > Halothece. The sequence goes on along the minus strand of CAYXDG010000015.1, from coordinate 29,800 downwards.
AAGTATCCACAATCTGCTTTAATTCTCAGGGTTGTTCCCTCACCTTGTTTATCCCCAATCACTTGTAACTGAGTGACTTTTCCTTGCCATTGATTGGGAACATAGTAGTTGTATCCTCCTAGTTTACGATCTTTTTGTGCTGCTAACTCTGCTTTTTTCATTAAAAGATAATACAACTGCGATCGCCCAAACCCTAAATAAGCATACTTTAAATCGCCTAATTCATGAGCAATTATGATATTAGGATGAGCATTTAGCAACGCACCAATGAGACTATGACCACTTCTCGGATAACCCACAAATAAACAGTAAGTTTGAATATCTTGCCAAAGATGTCGATGTTTCCAACCGCCATAAGCAGAGGGAAAGTAATCTTTAGCAGCATCAAACAGTTTGGTAATATTTTGTTGAAATGGACTATGTTCTTTATTGTTTTTCATCTGTCGAGACTCTCACATTTTTATCAAGAATCAGTTTAACTCTAAACACACCACCCACTGAACGCTTGACCTGTACAGTCTCGTAATTGATCAATATCATTTTTAAGATATTTAATCAGTCTATTTTGCAAGTCTTGGTCTAGTTTTGGCTTTTTGACAGGAGTAGAAAAGGGGAAATAAACCAGTTTTTCGACATGATCCCGTATCCCATAAGGCAAGTTGTTAATTTTCTTCGTCAGTGAGAGATTAGTGATCGCCTTTCCTAAGTTATTTTTTCTACGTTTGTAAAATGATGTGTGAAATTTAAAATTATATTTCATTAGTTTACTATCATCAGATACCTCTAAAAAATTGCAGGCTCTTGATAATGTTTCTTGGGGATGATTTAATAATTCCTCACTGGTTAAAATTAAAATATTTGATAAAGGATAATATTCTAAGTATTGCTTGAGTTGCCAAAAATAGCGACTGCGAGAGACATAAGAATTGTAAGGATTATATTCAAGATCAGCTAAGGTCTCTGTAAAACTTTTATTTTCTCTTCCACAGGCGTACAGATGGACATATTGAGAAATAATCCGCTCAACTGGATCGCGTAAAATATAGATTAGTTTAGCATTCGGAAGCAACTGATACATTCTTTGTGGAACACCAACCCAGCAAGGATAGTAAGTATAATTTGGGGAGGCTTCGCCATAGATTTTAGCACTACCTCTAAACTGAGATTGATACCAATCAACGCCTTTACACCAATTTCTTTGTTCAATAAAAAAATTTAATTCCTTTTCCGTTGACATGGAAATCTCTGGATGGGAATTAAGATAATAATATAAGCTCGTTGTACCACATTTCATGCCACCAATGATGATGAAATCGGGAAGAATGTTTTTTGGCTGTTTGGGTAAAAAGAAAGCCTTAGTTTTTTGAGTCATGGGTCTAGTCAGATGATTAATGATGACTTGCTTTTCGCAAGGATTCAATGGTGGTAATGGTATGATCGATCGCAGTGTCAATGTCTTCCTCAGTGGTAAACCGTCCCATCCCAAACCTGATCGAGGCATTTGCTAGTTTTTTACTTCTCCCTAATGCTGTGATCACGTGAGAAGGAGCGGTAGATTGTGAGGAGCAAGCAGACCCTGATGAAGCGGCAATCACAGGCTGCAACCCTAAAATGAGTGCTGTCCCATCAACACCAGCGACGCTGACGTTTAAGTTTCCGCCAAGGCGTTGGGTAGGATGACCGTTGAGATAAACCCCTTCTAGCTGCGATAATTCTTTCCAGGCGCGATCGCGCAGTTGGGCGAGTCTTTCTGCTTCTGTCTCCATTTCTGCTAATCCTAATTCTACTGCTTTACCAAAGCCAACAATTTGTGGTGGATAGAGCGTCCCCGATCGCAGATTTTGTTCTTGTCCTCCCCCTTGCATTTGTGAAGCCAGACGGACTTTTGGCTTGCGACGGCGCACATATAACGCCCCGATTCCTTTTGGTCCATAGAGTTTATGGGCGGTTAGTGACATTAAATCAATCTTCATCGCTTCTACATCCAAAGGAATTTTACCAAGCCCCTGCGCTGCATCAGTATGAAATAATACCTCATTTGCGCGACAGATTTGACCAATTTTTGCGATGGGTTGCAAAACCCCGATTTCATTATTCGCAGCCATCACAGAGACTAAAATCGTATCAGGGCGAATGGTTTTTTCTAACTCTTCTAAATCAATCAGTCCATCTTCTTTAACGGAAAGATAAGTAATTTCAAAGCCTAAACTTGCCAAATACTGACACGGATCAAGCACGGCCCGATGTTCAGTAGCGATGGTGATGATATGCTGTCCTTGGCTAAAATGTGCCTCAGCAACTCCTTTAATCGCTAAATTATCCGCTTCCGTTGCCCCACTGGTAAAGACGATTTCTTCTGGGGTAGCATTAATGGCATCAGCAATGATTTCTCTGGCTTGTTTGACCCCTGCTTCCGCTTCCCAGCCATAAGCATGAGAAATACTCGAAGGGTTGCCAAAATGGTCGGTAAAATAAGGCATCATCGCCTCTAAAACTCTAGGATCGACAGGGGTTGTTGCGTGACAATCAAGATAAATGGGTCGTTTCATAATTAGTTATTAGTCATTGGTCATTAGTTATAGCGCACCGTGCTTATATTAGGACATTTCCCGAACGGTGGGAGTGCGACCGTCTCGGTCGCTAGTCTTTTTAAGAACGTCCTAACCTGATTTTGTAGCGCTATATATCAAATCTGTTGGATTAATGGGAATAGCGAGCTAATGATTGTTAACTGGAGTGGGAGTCGATCGCTGCCTCACTTTCAAATCACAAATCATGGTTGATTTCTGGGATCAGAGATAACAAACAGCCTTTAATTGTCAGACTAACACCACTTGTTAGCCACCCGAAGACTATAGGGATAGGAGTGGTGGGCAATGCCCACCCTACCACTCAGTTGTCACTAAAGAACATAAGACAAATACAGGTTAAAACTTTTCTAAAGGAATTTTCTTCCTCCGAAGAGGGTGAACCAATGATGCTGATTATGATTGTTTCGGTTTATATGAGACAATTTCTGACTATACCCTCGCGATATACTGACTAGGCAAAATCCAGAAGAAATACCTATCTAATCAATTGGAGTCACTTTCTACTATGGTACGAGTTGCAATTAATGGATTCGGGAGAATTGGACGGGCTTTTATGCGGATCGCATATCAAAGTCCTAACGTAGAAGTTGTGGCAATTAATGACATTGCCCTGCCTACAGACCAGTCAGCTTATCTGTTGCGCTATGATTCGGTTTATCGTCGCTTCCCAGGGGAAGTCTCCCATGATGATAAAGGATTAGTCATTGACGGCAAATCAGTTCCGATTTTAGCTGAAAAAGACCCCACTGCTTTGCCTTGGAAAGACATGGGCATTGATGTGGTCATTGAATCAACTGGCGTTTTTCGCACCGCAGACAAAGCGGGAATGCACGTCACCGCAGGGGCAAAAATGGCAATTATTAGCGCCCCTCCCAAAGGAGGTGATGTGCCAACGGTGGTTTATGGGGTGAATGACGATAAAATTGACCCAGAGCGCGATCGCGTCATTTCTGGGGCATCTTGCACCACTAATTGTCTCGCACCCATTGCTTCCATTCTCGACAAAGAATTTGGTCTTGAAAAAGGCTGGATGACCACTGTTCACGCATATACCGCTGACCAGCGCTTAGTGGATATGGCACATGGCGACTGGAGTCGCGGACGCACCGCAGGCCAAAACATTGTTCCTACTAGCACAGGAGCAGCGATCGCGGTAGGCTTAGTTTTACCCCAACTGCAAGGAAAACTGGATGGAATCGCCCTGCGAGTGCCTACACCGACAGGATCAGTGGTTGATTTAAACGCCTTGCTGAGTCAAACGGTCACTGCTGACGAGATTAATGCTGTCTTTAACAAGTATGCAGAGGGAGAAATGAAAGGCGTTTTAGCCACCAGTGAGTTGCCTTTAGTTTCCTCCGATTGTGTCCAAGACCCTCATTCCTCGATCGTTGATTTAGGATCGACAAAAGTCATGGATGACAACTTTGTGAAAATCCTCTCTTACTACGATAACGAGTGGGGGTATAGCAATCGCTTAGTGGATTTAGCAACTAAATACCATTCTTAACCGCCTTGGGTGGGCTTTGGCTCACCAATCTGTCAACCTGGCTTTAAGCTCGGTTGACACTAGACTTCAACACTGGATTCTCGTTTTCCATCAGGGAGGATCACCCCATCCATTTTCACGTTAGTCAACTTAGCACCATTTAAGTCAGCCCCAGTCAAATCTCCATTGGTCAAATTCGCACTGGTTAAATTCGCCCCTGTTAAGTCTGCTTGTTTCAAATTGGCTTCTTTCAAGTCAGCGTTAACCAATTTCGCTCGTCTCAACTGAACCCCAGTCATCTTCGCTCGCTGAAGAATTGCTTGAGCAAGATTCACTTCATTGAAAATTGCCTTAAACATCCTTGCTTCACTGAGATTAGCTCCGGTCAAGTCGGCTCCTCTCAAATCGGCTTGTTCTAAATTAGCCCCCGTCAGATTGGCTTCTCTTAAATGAGCGCTTTTTAAGTTTACTCGCGTCAGATCAGCCCCCCTCAGGTCGGCTTGGTTCAAATTGGCTCCTTCCAAATTTGCCTGACCCAGCATAACCGACCTTAAATTTGCTTCCACAAAATTGGCTTGAGTAAAGTCTAGCTCGTTGAGGCGTAATCCTTCCAAGTCGGCTCGCTGTAAATTAGCTCGTCTGAATTTGGTTAGTTTTGCTTTATCTCCCCGCTTCGCGGAAGTGGTGAAGGTTACTCCGACCAAACAAGCCCCTGTTAAGTCTGCTCCACACAAATCAGCCCCTTCTAAATTAGCGTCCATTAAATTGACATCCAACAAGGAAGCCAAGGTCAGATTGGCATCAGATAAGTTAGCTCTTTGCAAAATTGCCCCATGTAACTCACTGTCATGGAGATTTGCCAAGTGAAGGTTAGCTTGATTAAAGTTAGCACCCCCTAGTTTAGCTCTGACTAAGCTGGAGCGACTGAGATTTGCTTCATTCAAAAAAGCAAGGGTTAATGTGCTTCCTTCTAAATTCGCGTGAGATAAATTAATCATAATGAGGTCAGCCCCCGAGAGATTCGCTCCCATTAGATTTTCTCTAGTAAAATCTTTCCTTCCCTGAGCATAATTTCTCAATAATTCATCAGTATCCATAGTCTTTTATGATTAATTTTTGATTTTTATGATGATTAAAAGCCTAACTTTTAGGCAATCTCTTCAGTTTAGTTTTTGGCGTAAAGAGGCTTCACCGACATGACAATTGCTTTCGCCACTTGTAAATTCTGATCAACACTAAACATTTTATTTTTAATGCTGGAAATCCCCAAGGCCGTCGTTTCTAAATTATCTTGTAATTCTTGCAAAGTCTTATACTCATAAATGAGTTTCTCCAGCATCTTATCCAGTTCGTAAGTTTTTAAGAGGAGTGCATCCACTGCTTCTTGAGACTTGATTGCCTCTGGGGTGAGGGTGTAGTAGAGCAGCATTTTCACTCGTAGCGGGTTGGTGTACTTCATCACCCGCTGTCTTAATTGATAGGAGTCATAGTTAGGATAATAAGGCCGTCTGATATCACTTTCAATTTTGGGGTTTTCGGCACTAGAATAAGTCTCTGTGGTTTTGGCTTGTTTGAGGGTTTGTTTGGTTGGCAAATCTACCAAAGACAAAAGAAGCCCTGTTTCTACTTTTTCTACTTGATAAAGTTTAGCGAATTGGGTAATAATGCTTCTAGAGACTTTTGAGTAGGTATGCTGTTTGTTTAATCCTTTGAGGATTTTTAGTAAACTCAGGGCTAGTCGTTCAAGGTCAGAGTATTTCTGATGAACATCTTGGGTTAATTCTTGTAAAGGATGGCTCGATAAAATTTCTGGGTTGTTTTCCCAACGCTGCTTGCTCAGAGCAAAAAGCATTTTATGAATGCGTTGAGCATTTCGATCCTGTTCAAATTCTTGAACAATTTGGGTGAGTTGACTACTTTCTGTTAACGGGGCATTCATGGGTCTTTCTCGTTGTTTGATGGCTGAGACAGGTTCGATGAGATCGTCAACCGCTTCTCCATATAGTTTACCGATCTTCCCAATCAGTTGGTTAGCAATCGGATAATATTTCTCTGGCTTGTTCAGATGAGTCACTACTTGTTCCAATCGAGTCTTTAGACTCTCTAAAGTCGGTTGAGCTTGCAGAAGCTCTGTTATTAAGTCGGCTGTTTTTGTTGATGAGAGAACAGCGTGATCATTTTCCCAATAGTGTCGGCAGCTAGCAAAGAGGAGCTTTTTCATCATCATTTGCTGGTGCTGCTGTTCAAGGTCTTGGACAGGAATTTGAGAGATAGAAGTCATAGTTGATTCCTCCTACATGATAAAGGTTACAAATTTATAATGATATTACTTTTTATTATGCTAAAGATCGCACTAAATTTTGTCTTGAAAAGACCTAAACTCTCTTGATGAGAGCATACAATTGATTGAGGATGTTTTTAAGATTACTTCCTCAGTATAAACTCTGACTTTGATATTAGCACAAAAAAATTGTTAAGAGAAGTTGGTTTTTCCTGACTCAAATAATGAGGAAATGTTGATGCTGATCTGGTTCATTTTTTAACTGTGAATCCGACCATCAGGCATTGTTGCCCCTCGTAAATTTAATTGACCTAAATCAATATTACTAAGTTCTGCGCGCAGTAAGTTAGCTTGGCTAAAATCAGTATCGAAAATAATCGCTCGCACTAAACTGGCTTCAATGAGAATTGCTTCGCTTAAATTAGCTTTGGTCAGGTTAGCTCGTTGTAAGTCAGCGCAGTTGAGTCGAGCATTGCGAAGATTAGATTGTTTGAGGTTCGCTTTCATCAATTGAGCCTCTCTCAAGATTGCGCCTTCTAAGTTAACATTCACCAAAGAAGCCCCCACAAGGCGCGATCGCTCTAACACAGCTTTGCTGAGATTAGCCCCATCCAAGCACACCTGATCAATTTGAGCATCGCTGAGGATCGCTTCTTGTAAATTAGCTTTGGCTAAGTTCGCTCCACGCAAATCAACGCCTCTTAATGTGGCATTTTTCAAGTTAGCGTATTGCAATTTGGCATTTCTGAGATCAGCATTTCTGAGGTTTGCACCCTGTAAGTCAACTTTTTGTAAATTTGCTCTTTGTAGTTTTGTAATTTTGCGATTTTCTTCTCTCAAATTGGCAAAGCGCAGACAAGCTCCTGCTAAATTTGCATTACTCAAATCGGCTTCTCGTAAATCTGCTTCTGTTAAGTTGGCATCTAACAAGTTGGCATAATTTAAATTAACTCCTCTGAGAATCGCTTTTTGCAGACTGGCTCCGTGCAAATCAGCATTATGTAAAGAAGAGTTTTGAAAAGTGGCTTGATTCAAGTTAGCGCCACTAAGTTTAATCCCTGTGAGGTCAGATTCAATAAAGTAGGCTTGATTGAGATAGGCAAAGGTTAAAATGGCTCCTTGTAAGCGAGACTGTTCTAGGTGAATTCCAATTAAGTCTGCTCCCCACAAATCTGCACCATTTAGATCAATTCCTGTAAAGTCAGTTTTTCCATTTGCATATTCGGCTAGGAGGGTTTTAACTTCCATTGGGGGTTAACAATCAAGGTTTAATCAATAATAATTAATAGATAGGGGGAGTTGATGGGTCAGTGATTGTAACGACCCAAACGCTATGTTATTTGCCCCCTGTTAGCTTATCATTGATTTAATCATTCACGCGCGAGAAAATGAATTATACAAAGATTTTAGTGGCTTTGGATCGCTCAGCGCAAGGGGAAGTGGTTTTCAACCGTGCGATCGCGCTTGCCAAGGTCAATCAAGCCCAACTGTTGTTATTTCACGCTATTATCTTCGATGGTCGCAATCTAGACGCTTACAGTGGCATTTATGGGCAAAATGTGCTGAGTCTTTCCTCCTCAGTGCAAGAACATATTGAAGCAGAAACGCAACAGATCGAAGCCTGGCTGCAAGAACATACCCAAAAAGCGCAAGCAGAAGGCTTAACAGTAGAGTATGATTGGAAAATTGGCGATCCGAGTAGTTGGATTCGAGAAATGGCAAAAACTTGGCAAGCTGATTTAGTGATTCTCGGTCGTCGGGGACGCACTGGACTGGCGGAAGTTTTCTTAGGCAGTGTGAGCAATCATGTTGTTCATTATGCACCTTGTTCGGTCTTGGTGGTACAAGGGAAAGAACTGGAGACCACAACTAATAATGAATAATGAATGATTAATCGTTAGGGAAACTAGCACCAACTGTGAGCCATTTAGCAGTTGCCTGTGGCTAGTGACCAGTCAACCGATACTCAGGACTAATGACCAGTGACCAATGACTAGCAGTAAATTGTTAGGATAGAAGAAAAACTAAATTGTTGTTTAAATTCGGTTAGTTCTATGAGTAGTGCATCAACAATCAGCAAGCAAAACCAACTAGAAAAAGCGTCTTTATCTTTATATTATCTGGGCGATCGCGTTCTGCGGAAGCCCACGAAGCGCGTGAGTAAAATTGATCAATCCATCCGCACTCTGGCTCAACAAATGATCCAAACCATGTATGCTGAAAAAGGAATTGGTCTGGCTGCGCCACAAGTGGGGATTCATAAACAAATGCTGGTGATTGATTGCGACCCCCAAAACACCGCCACCCCTCCTTTAGTCTTGATTAACCCTGAAATTAAAGGGTATAGTCAGGAAGTGGTGACAGGAGAAGAGGGCTGTTTAAGCATCCCTGGGGTTTTCCTTGATGTGGTGCGTCCTGAAGCGGTCGAGGTGAAGTACAAAGATGACTCGGGTCGTCCGCAAAAAATGAAAGCCCGTGGATTGCTGGCGCGGGTCATTCAGCACGAGATGGATCATCTCCAAGGGGTTTTATTTGTCGATCGCGTTCCCAATGATTTAGTTTTAACGGAAGCCTTAACGAAGCAAGGGTTTTCTGCTCAAGCAGTGCAAACAATTCAATAAGTCTCAACCTAAAGATCAAGGAGTTAAAGCGTGCTACTTACCCCAAAAAGCGGTTTGTTGTTAATGGTTTCTAGTGTGGCGGCGATCGCTGCTGTTGGCTCAGTATTTGAGCTTTCTTATGGTCATCCTCGTTATGGTGTCCTAGCGACATCCATCATTCTCAGTGGCAGTATTCCCCTAACGGTTGCTGCGCTGTGGGCTGCTGTTAAAGATGCCAGAGCAAATCTTAAATAAATGACAACAGTCTTGTCGGGTGGGTTTCGACTGCGCTCAGCCCACCATCTGCTGAAAAACTTATCAATGGCTATTTCCCGCTTAGGATTCCCGTAAAACGTAGCCCACACCGCGCACGGTTTGAATCAAGCGTTTTTCTCCCCCTTGTTCAATTTTGAGGCGTAAATAGCGGATATACACTTCAATCACGTTAGATTCTCCCCCATGATTGTCTTCCCAAACATTCTCTAGAATTTGTTCCCGTGTTAAGACTTGTTCAGGATAAGACATCAGGTATTTGAGGAGTTCAAACTCTTTGACGGTTAAATCAATTTTACGACCATTCCGATTGGCATGGCGCTGAGATAAATCTAGCACTAGATCGCTAAACTGAAGTTGTTCGGGAACAGTGGCTGTGGATTGCAAATATAGTTGTACCAGTTTTAAGAAGGAATCGGTTTGATAGGGGAGGAGGATATAGTCATCAGCGCCAAATTCAAGACAATCTGCGCGATCGCGCACGGTATCTTCTTTCATAAAGAGTAGAATTAAGACGGGATTATTATTTCCTCGCAACTGACGACTTAACTCTAAGCCTTTTTTTCCGAGTTGTGCTTGGTCAATGACCACAAGGGAGGGTTGTAACTCTTGAAACTGGGGTTCTGCTTGTTCTGGATGAGACGCAACACTCACCAAATAACCAGCATTGGTCAGGTCAAGACTGACTCGTTGCGCTAGGTGTGGATCGTTTTCAATCAGTAAGACAGAAGGCATTATTTGTCAATCGTTCACTGGTAACGGGTCACTGGTCACTGTTAAGGGAGTTCAACGGAGGTGGGTTTGGCGATATGGGGGAGTCCCCAACCGAGTTTTTCGCGGAGGATGCGGAAAAATTCGGGGCGTTCTAGGCGGATAAAATTAGCCGAGTAGGGCGATCGCGCTATGTGAACCGCATCCTTTGGCTGCACGTAACAACCGCCATTGCCATCGACGACCATGACCAGTTGATGTTCCTCGCCAGCAGAGTGAATCATAATCGGTTCACTGTCGGAAAAGACTAACGCTCTGGAGGCTAGAGAATGAGGACAGATGGGAACTAATTGCAAAATGGGAACATCTGGGGTGATAACCGGGCCGCCTGAACTGAGGGAATAAGCCGTTGAACCAGTGGGAGTGGAAACAATAATCCCATCGGCTGCAATATCAACGGGGGCGTGATGTCCGACAAGGACTTCAAAATGACACATACTGGTCATTGGCTCTCGATGGAGTACCATTTCATTTAAGCTCAGCGCCTCCCAGAGAACTTTCTCCTCCCGCAGGACGCGCACAGTGATCATCGATCGCGTTTCTATGGTGTAGTTACCCGCCAAGACTTCCTCTAGGGCAGGTGTGATTTTATTAACATAAGTTTCTGTCAAAAAACCCATGTGTCCTGTGTTTACAGTCAAAAGAGGAATCCCATAAGGGGCTAACTGGCGAAAAGCGGATAAAACCGTTCCATCTCCCCCTAAGACGAGACAAAATTTCATGGTTTGATCAAAGCCAGGAGGAATCAGTTTATCCATTGGGGTATGACAAACAGGACTATCAGGGCTAGAGTAGCCCAAAATTCCACCAATACCAGTTGCCAGCGCTACGTCCCATCCTTCTTGCTGAAATTGAGCTTGGACTTGGTTAGCCATTTCGCAAGCCACAGGCTTATTATCGTTGTAAATGATGCCTATTTTCGGCACGACTCCTAAATCCGTATGTAGAGTATGATTGTCCACGATAAGCGTATCCTTCTATCCTATCGTTGCGAGGCAAGTTTGAACAATTAATAATTAATAATTGGTTCATTAGGTAGAGACGTTCCATGGAACGTCTGTACATTGGTCGTTGGACAAAAGACAAACGACGAAGAACGAAGAACGAAGAACAAATCCCTAAGATTTTGATTTGAAGGGAGTTTTCTTTTTCTTTTTTGTTTTTTCTTTCTCGTAGTTAATTTCTTTTAATTTTTTCATGATGCGGGAGAAATATTCTTGGAGATAGGTTTCTACAGTTGTCATCTCATTGGGATTGAGTCCAAAGGTTTTATAAACTTCACTCATGTCTTCATCAAAGGGTTGACCACTGACCAAAACATTGGCAAAAATCAGACGATCAGAGGCGTTGCGCGTCCATTCAAAAAAGCGCATGGCTCGTGATAAAAATTGTAATAATCCCATTGGTAAACGGGAGATTTTCGCGGTTTTCCCTGAGAGATTTTCACAAAGATTAATAATTTCTTCAGCAGTCCAAGCGCGAGACCCTGCTAATGGATAACTCTGTTTGATGGTTTCTGGGACTTCTACTGTACGGACGGCAAATTTGGCAATGTCAAGGGTGTCCATGTAGGCAATGGGGGTGCTTTCTCCTGTTACCCACACTGCTTGGTTATCCAAAATGGGAATCGCATATTGAGGGATTAACCCCTGCATAAAGCCACAGGGTTTTAGAATCGTGTAATCGAGGTCAGCTTCCGCTAAAAACTGTTCTGTGCAGCGTTTAATGTCCATCATGGGAACATCAGGATACTTTTCAGCGTTGAGGATGGAGAGAAAGACATACCGTTTCACCCCTGCAGTTTTCGCAGCTTGAATCAGAGCCACTTTTCCATCCCAATCTACTTGTTTAACGGTGAGGGAGTCTGTGGGACGAGCAGTTGCTGCGTCGATTACTGCGTCAATGCCTTCGAGGGTGCGGGGGAGGGTTTCTGGCTTACACAGGTTACCTTTAACAAGATCGGCTCCCCATTCTTTAAGAAATGTTGCTTTTCTGGGGTTTCTAACGAGGCAACGCACCTGATGACCTTCATCAATAGCTCGGCGAACGACTTGTCTTCCGAGCGTGCCTGTTGCCCCAGCGATTAATATATTCATTTATAAATATGAGAGCATTTTAAACTTTCTATAAGATTCTATCAAAATCTGTTCCCTTGTGGATTAATCTTGGCTAGTTTCCCCAAAAAGATGACATTGAGCGTGATCGCGCATTAAATGATCACATAAAATAAGTGCGGTCATGGCTTCCACCATTGGCACAGCGCGAGGCAAAACGCATGGATCATGTCGTCCTCTGGCGGATAATTCGGTTTCTTCCCCTGTATTGGTGACGGTTTCTTGGGCTTTCCCGATGGTCGAAGTGGGTTTAAAGGCTACACGGAAGATGATGTTTTCGCCGTTACTCAACCCTCCTTGAAGGCCTCCAGAATAGTTGCTGCGGGTGCGAAGATGGCCAGCGTCATCGGTGTAGAATGGGTCATTGTGTTCACTGCCTTTGAGGAGTGTTCCTGAAAAGCCAGAGCCAATTTCAAAGCCTTTACTGGCGGGAAGAGACAGTGCCCCTTTTGCTAAATCGGCTTCTAACTTGTCAAAAACAGGCTCACCTAGCCCTCTGGGAACATTTCTGACCACGCACTCCACAACGCCCCCGATCGAGTCTTTTTCCCGTCGAATTTGGTCAATGAGGTCGATCATTTGTTGGGCGCATTCTGAATTAGGACAACGGACAATGTTGCTTTCCACGTCTTCGCGGGTGACGGTATTGGAATCAATGATCGCCTCTAAATCTTTAATCCGCTTAACATAGCCCACAATTTCTATCTTGGCGAACTGACGGAGAATTTTTTGCGCGATCGCCCCTGCTGCGACTCTGCCAATGGTTTCTCGTGCTGAAGATCGTCCTCCCCCTTGCCAGTTACGAAAGCCATATTTCGCATCATAAGTGGCATCTGCATGAGACGGGCGATAAGTCGTTGCCATTTCGCTGTAATCTTGGGGGCGAGTATCTTTGTTGGGAACTAAGATCGCGATCGGGGTGCCTGTGGTTTTCCCTTGAAAGACCCCAGAGAGAATCTCACAAGTGTCGGTTTCTTGGCGGGGAGTGGTGATTTTACTTTGTCCTGGTCTGCGACGGTCTAATTCTACCTGAATTTCCTCAGTCGAGAGTTCTAGTTGCGGAGGACAGCCATCAATGACCACCCCCACACCACCGCCATGAGACTCGCCAAAGGTACTAATCCGAAAAAGTTGTCCGAAAATGCTGCCCATAAGGTCTGTTGCTGGTTAATTTTAGGTTAGAAGATGAGTTTTTTATTTTATCAACTGGGAGAGATCAGCGATCGCGGAATTCTATAACATTTTCTTTAATCACCACGTCATAGCGGTTAAAAAAGTTTTGTCCGAGTAAGCCAGTGGACAACGCTGGAGCGATCAAAACAACAACATCTTTGGCAATTGCGCCCCCAGCATTAATTGATCTTACTCGTCCCACAGGAAAAGGGACACGGCGATCGCTGGGAGTATTGGCTAATACCACCCCTTCTGGTTGAACTCCTAATTTTTCCGCAATTCTTGGTGTTAACAACGTCGCACTTGCGCCAGTATCCACCATCATCTCAACGGTTTCTTGATTATTCAATCTGACTTCAATCACAGGAATTCCTGATTGACGGCGCGTAATGGGAGCGCGAAAGACCCCAGGCGTTACCTTGGTAGGACTAGCGTTACATAAACCGCTTAAATCAACGGGATTGCCATTGCTATCAAGCATATAACAGCCTTGATGTTCTTGGGCATAACTGGGTGAGGGCGCGATCGAGAGTCCAACACAAACAGCACAGAGAGTTAATAGTCGCTTCATGATCTAATCGGGAAATTATTGTTTGTCCTTTGTTGTCCAATGACGATCCCAGTTGTTTGCATGACGAGCTACTCCCGCGTGTTTGGCACCAAGAGTTTTTTGCTTATCATTGAGATTCAGTTCCGTTTTGAAAGAAAGAATCATTGATTTAACAATTGGTCTAGGTCGGATTTGTAAAAACGGCGATGACCACCAAGAGTTCTAATGGCTTTAATTTTGCCTTCTGACTCCCATCGCCTAAGAGTTTTAGGGGTAACACCCAGATATTCTGCTGCTTGATTTGTCGTTATCAACTCATTCATCAACTTAAAATTTCTAACTATCCATAACAATAGCATAACTTGTTTAAGAAAACAAGTAACGGCTAAAGCCCCCAAGCTCCCCTTAATCAGGGGCAGGGTCGTTTCATTCTCCTGAAATCCTCTTCAGGTGGGGAGATAGGGAGATGGGGAGATGGGAGCCGTTTACAGCCTGGTTTTTGCTAATTCTGGATGTTAAGAAAGGAGGACTTTTTATGGCTTTTTTCTTATGAAAAAGTCAATTCAGAAGAAATGAGCGCGATCGCGCCACCTCGTCGGGGTTTCACGCAATCGCTGCGAATGTTAAACCCCGAGAATGAAACAGCCCTGCTTAATCAGGGGGGGGAAATATGACTAATTATCAATTATTTTAAGGGGCGAGACGTTCTCTAAGCCAAGTCCCATCAGTCTGTTGACGATAGCGCAGGCGATCGTGCAAACGATTAGGACGACCTTGCCAAAATTCTAACTCATGAGGGATTAAGCGATACCCGCCCCAATGAGGGGGTTTAGGAATGGTTTGATTAGTATATTGTTTTTCTAATTCTGCCATGTTTTTTTCTAGCTCTTCTCGGGAAGCGATCACCTTGCTTTGTGGAGAAGCCCAAGCCCCCAATTGTGACCCAACAGGACGACTATGAAAATATTTTTCTGACTCTTCAGGAGAAACCTTTTCTACTCGTCCATCAATGCGGACTTGTCGTTCTAACTCTGCCCACCAAAATACTAGCGAAGCCCAAGGATTATCTGCTAGTTGTTGACCTTTTCGACTGCTATAATTCGTGTAGAAAATGAAGCCTTCCTCATCAAATCCTTTTAGTAAAACGATGCGGGCTGAAGGTTTTCCCGATGCGATCGCTGTAGCGAGGGTCATGGCATTGGGTTCTGGTAATTCTGCGGAGAGGGCTTGATCAAACCAAGTTTGAAACTGTTTAAAGGGATTGAGATCAGCATCGGTTTCTGTCAAACCAGTACGGGTATAATTCCGACGTAAATCGGCAATATTAGAAGTCGAAGTCATTAGCAATAACGAGTCTAGATTCTTTGATTCCTTTAACTATGATAAGCGATTTGATCGCCTCTAAAACAGATATTGACTCACTGTTTCAGGAACAACTCTTAATTCACCCGATCGACATTTTTCAAGATCAACCCAACGGGCAACTTTTTTCCGTTCTCCCTCATTAAAGGGAACTTCTTCAAGTTCGTAAAATTTTTGATTAGCAAAATCACATTGATAGAGTTGGATGACTTCATGTCCAGGTTGACCGTTAAAGGAGAAAATACTTTCGAGACAAGTGATATATTGAATATTTGTTAGCTCTGCGTTTAACTCTTCTTGAAATTCTCGTTTCAGGGCTTCAAAGCTACTTTCCCAAAACTCAATTCCTCCCCCTAAAGCGCGATAGAAATACTCTTGTTTTGTAAAATCATAGCCTTCGGAAAGGAATGCGCGATCGTTCTTTTCATCTTTAATTAAACCGAGTACCAAAAATCGAATCTCATTAGGATTGTGCATAGTTTGTTATTTGTTATTTGTTATTTGGTCACTGTTTAAAGCTCTCCAAACCCTTTCTTTTTCTTCTTCTTTTTCTTCTTTTTCCCACCGCTTGGCGCTTGACGGAAACCGGGTTGCGGTTGACCACCCATTCCACCACCACCGAACATTCCTCCCATCCCTGGCATTTCCATCTGACCTTGACCCATGCGCTGCATCATCGATCGCATTTTCGTAAAGTCATTGACCAGTTTGACCACATCTTTTTCTTGATGACCTGATCCTTTCCCGACTCGTCGCCGACGACTGGGAGATTTTGATAATAAGTCAGGGTCTTCTCTTTCCTGTTTCGTCATGGAATTAATCATTGCCTCGGTGCGCTTGAGTTGGCTTTCTCCTTTCTCAATATCAGCCCCACTAAGTTTATTCATTCCCGGAATCATTTTCATCACGCTGCCAAACGATCCCATATTTTTTAACAAGCGCATCTGTTTGAGGAAGTCATTAAAATCAAATCGCGCTTCCAACATTTTCGTCTGCATCGCTTCTGCATCAGCGAGATCGATTTCTTCTTGGGCTTTTTCCACCAAAGAAACCACGTCTCCCATTCCCAAGATACGAGAGGCCATTCGTTCGGGATAAAAAGGCTGTAGTGCTTCGACTTTCTCCCCAACACCGATAAACTTAATGGGCTGTCCTGAAACTTGACGCACGGAAAGCGCTGCACCCCCGCGAGTATCCCCATCAAGTTTGGTTAAAATTGCCCCAGTAACGCCGACTTGTTGATGGAAAGTATCGGTGAGGTTGGCTGCTTCTTGTCCTGTCATCGCATCCACTACTAACAAAACTTCATGGGGAGAGACGGCTTTTTTGATGGCGATTAATTCTCCCATCATGTCTTGGTCAATTTGCAAGCGCCCTGCGGTGTCAATGATAACCGTGTCGATACCGTCGGTTTTGGCTTTTTCTACGCCTTGTTTGGCAATATCGAGGGGGTTGGCTTCGGTTCCCATCTCAAAGACGGGGACTTCGATTTGTTCGCCAAGGGTTTTTAACTGATCGATCGCTGCGGGACGATAAATGTCTGTTGCGACCATCAAGGCACTGCGGTCTTGCTTGCGTAGATGTAGGGCAAGTTTGGCGGTAGCGGTGGTTTTTCCTGTTCCTTGTAACCCTGCCATTAAGATGATTGTGGGAGGGGTTTCTGCGTGAGCCAGGGGAACATTGCTTTCCCCCATCACCTTCACCAGTTCATCGTTGACAATCTTGACAAATTGCTGGTCGGGACGGACTCCTGAAATGACATCCGCGCCTTGTGCTGCTTTTTCCACCTCGGCAATGAAGGTTTTAACCACCTGTAGGTTAACATCTGCCGAGAGTAGAGAACGACGAACTTCTTGTAAGGCGGGTTTGATGTTGTTGGCGGTAATTTTATCTTGACCGCGCAGTTTTTTCCAAGCCGATTCTAAACTTTCTGATAGTGCGTCAAACATAAATGAGGTGAGTTTGTATAAGCGTTTCTCTATATTACCTTAGAGCTATATAGCAATCCCAAATGAACTCCCCACCCCCCAATTTGGGGGGGATTCCCATGAGTCAACTTTTTACATAAGATATAGAACTGCTATAGAATTTCGTTGAAGGGGATTGTTTTTTTGGGCAATTCGCTGAATGCTACGATAATTTTAACAAAATTCTGCAGTCTCTACAGTGAGCATTTCAGTTGTTGAAGCGGGAGCAGAATGTTCCCGCTTTCTGATAAATTTAGGTTATTTTATACCCCTTCAATGACAACATTGTCGATCGCCCATTGGTCAAAATTTGAGCCACTGTGATCAATCTGAGTCCAACGGAATTGAACCTCATCACTTTGAGCGCCGAGGGAGATTGTTTCGGAAATAGCAGTCCAGTCTGTGAACGCTTCAGTATCATAAAGGGCCATCTGAGACCAACTGCTACCGCCATTCGTTGAAAATTCAAGTGCCACATCTTCTCCCGCATCAGCATTTTCTCCTCCATTAGCGCTATTGCCAAAAATTAAATCAAAGGAAATTGTCCCCGACCCATAAATATCCATTGCTTGAGTCGTCGCCAAGCGAGAACCGCTACCCGTGAAGAATAACGCATCACTGTCTCCGCCAAAACTATTATTGACTGCACCGTTGGCGATTGCCTCCCACTGGCTATTGTCAAGATTAGGGTCAAAACTGTCTTCTATGTAAACCTTTGATCTACCTGTACTACCAATTTCTACATTATCGATCGCCCATTGATCATAGTTACTCCCGCTATTGCTCACTTGTCGCCAACGAAATTGAGTGGAAGCACTCTGAGCGGATGTGGGAATGACTTCAGTAATGGTTGTAAAGCTGGTAAAATCTTCACTGTCGTAGGTATTGAGTACGGTAAAGGCATTGCCATTGATGCTGTATTCTAAAACAATATCCTCTCCTATATCGGCATTTTCACCGCCATTGGTGTTATTACCAATAATCAAATCGAAAGAGATTTCTCCTCCTGCGGTGGTATTCAGTTCTGGGGTAATGGCTTGGCGTGTCCCACTCCCTGTGAAGAATAAGGCGTTACCATCGGTATTGCTGAACTGGCTGTTGAGGCTTCCTAGGTTAATTGTCTCCCAAAGGTTCAAATCGGAAGGGGTATCAAAATCGCTGTTAATTGCCCCGATCGTTGTTGAAGAAGGAGCGAGGTCTAAAATTGCTTCCCCAAGGGCAAAAACGTCCAGTCGCTGAAATTCTAACCCTGTGTTGACCACATTATCATTCTCGTCATCGCCATCATAAATGCTCTCTCCTGAAGAAACCAGCAAGTCTGTTAGTTCCTCCACACTCAAGAGCCTTCCTAATTCCTGAACGGCTAATTCCTGTGCTAGAGCCACTGTTCCTGCAACATGGGGCGCTGCTTGACTGGTACCATGCAGGGTTGATGTTCCCCCAAGATGGTTAGCTCCGGTGATGGCTGCCCCTGGCGCAACTAGGGTGGTGAGGGTAGCATCACGCTGAGAAAAAGGCGTAATCTGATCGCTGCTAGTTGAGTAGGCGGTTGCCCCGCTACCATAGTTGACACTACCAATATTCTTGTCATAGACAGCACCAATGGCAAGGGAGTTGGGGTCGGCTGCGGGATAAGTAACCCCAGCCAAACTATCCAAGTCAGCATAGCTGTTTCCAGCAGCGGAGACGGTCAGCACATTAAGCTCTGTCAATTCTGCTAGTTCATCACTTAAAGGGGTTG
Source organism: uncultured Dactylococcopsis sp. (assembly GCA_964463655.1). Taxonomy (GTDB): domain Bacteria; phylum Cyanobacteriota; class Cyanobacteriia; order Cyanobacteriales; family Rubidibacteraceae; genus Halothece. The sequence goes on along the minus strand of CAYXDG010000015.1, from coordinate 10,891 downwards.
TTTTTGGGGAGTCAAAGTTGCCGAAACCTAAAGACATATTGACACTGGCAATGTTGTAGGTTTCTGCATTGGCTACCACCCATTGCAACGCTTCTTCAATGTCTAATAATGAGGCGGAACCGCTATCTGAGAAAACTTTTAAGTGAATGATATCGACGCCTGGTGCAACGCCTGTATAGGTGCTGTCGGAGGAAGCAACAATACTGGACACATGAGAACCGTGACCATCGTAATCACTGGCATCGGCATCATTGTCGGCAAAGTCGTATTGATAGACAATGCGATCGGCTATCCCATTATTATCGGCATCTGCTCCAAAAAAAGGATGATTGAGATCAATTCCTGTATCAATAATGACAGTGGCAAAACCGCTACCATCAATGCCAGCAAAGCGGGAATCCGCCCAAAAATCATCGAGATTGATCAGGGAACTGGAAGAGATGGTTTGAGGGGTTGTGGCAGTGCTAGCAGGGGCAATTTTTCCAAAAGCATCGGTCAGGTTTTGAGAATCATCAGTGAAAGGATTAAGCTGAAAATTGGAGATGCCGAGAATGGAATCTTCTGGCTCAAAAATTGCGTTTTGATCGAAATTAAAAGACGATTTCCCGATCGCGTTTTTACTCTGAGTTAAAAAATTTTCTCCTGAAGCCAAATCCGATTTAAAGGCGATTTCTGTCTTTAATTCAAAAGGAGCTTCAATTTGATATAGCCTGACACTCTCTGGGTTTGAGAAGTTCTGGAATTCTTCTTGGAGAGAATTATCTAAGAAATTTTTGCGATCGGCAGTGAAATTAGTTTGACTTTTCATTGGGTTATCTTTCATCAAAAGGGACTCTATTTCTTAAGTTTACGATCGCGCTGCCTGAATCTGCAAATCTAAAAAAATACCAACATTAAATTTTATTATAAAGTGTCAAATCGAGGAGGAAAGGATTGCCAACCCCATGCAGCAACTGGAATCGCTATGATAGAAGGATTATGTTCGATAACTATGGGCTAACCTACCAGAATCTACTGAGTGAGAGATTTGCGCTTTTTTTATTGATCATCTGCGTTGCTTTAGCGATAACATAAAAGTAAGGGTGGCACTTTAAGAATAGGCTAATTCTAACAATGACCAAACATTACTTTGTTGCAACAGACACAGATATACTTTCCAAAGTTTACCGAGCAGTAATTTTATGGTTTAAGGATAAAGAGTATGAAGTTGAGGGAACGCAAACAGGAGATGTTTATTTAGTTCAGGCTAAAAAAACAGGGTTTCTGAGAACCCTAACGGGGACAAATTTAGCGTTTAAGGTTAATCTTTATTGGTCAACTACTCCCACGGTTGCTGGAGAGTTTATTATTGATACTCGCGTCGGAAAATGGGCTAGAAACATTACAGGTGCTGGACTCACTGCAATATTTACCAGTGGTTTTACCATTTTTACAGGCTTTGCTGGTGCAGGTTGGGCATTAGTATTAGAACGGGATTTAATCGCTCATTTAAAGACGAATTTAAGCCTCAGTCCTCTGGGAGGAGGGAGTTCAACTGTGACGACTTATCCTTCGGAAACCATTAGCAATCAGGCTGCTTCTCAGGCGCGATCGCAGGCAATTAATGAAATTAAAGCAGAAATCGATCAACTCAAAGAGGCTCTTAATAAAGACTTAATTAGTCAAGAAGAATTTCAACGCAAGCAGCAAAAGTTACAGGAAAAAATTGACGAACGAGAGATTGAACTTTTAATTGAAGATAAAACTAATCAGTTACAAGAAGCCTTCACCAGTGGTATTTTAGATGCGGATGAGTATGAAGCAAAACTGCAATCGTTAGAAGCATCAGCGAGAGAAAAATTGAACAAAAAGCAAAAGCTAAAAGAAGCCAGAGACAATGGCATTTTAACGGAAGCAGAGTATCAAGCGAAATTATCTCAGCTTTGAAGTCGAAGCAGAAAATTTAAGTTACGGGTTAATCGTGATGCGATAGATTTTTCCTGTCTTTTTGAGACTAAATTCTTCGCAAGATTGAACAAATTTAACAAAATTTCCCTTGACTTTTAAGGCTTTCATGACGGTAGAAACTGATTCGCCATAATACTCTTTAAAACTTGTTCCGACGGAGGTTAAAGGAATATCCCCTTCACCACTTTTCTTTAACAAGGATACAATGATATCTGATAAAATATTTCGTAATTGAGTGGAAGTGGTAATCTTCTGCCAAGGATGTGCGATCGCGGAGTCTTGATTAATATCTGTTGCAACAGTTGCTGAGACTGAATCATGATTGATATCATTTAAAGTAAGGTGAGAACTTTCTTCTAGAAACTGGGTTAGGTTTGTTCCTACTTTTAATGTTTTTACGACTTGATTAGCAGTGACCCCAAACTGCTTTTTAAAATTAGCCGATATGAGAGAAGGGGTAATGTTTTGTTGGGGGGAGTTTTTTTGCAGATCAGTGATGATTTGCGCGATCGCGTTTTCTAAATCTTCTGCTGAAGCTGGAATCATTTCATCTACTGAAGACTTTTCTCCAGCTTCAACTTCTTCTGTTGTTTGCATGAGATTTTTGCGATAATTAAGGAGTGCTTCTAGTTGAGAGAGTTCTTGAATTTTATCTGTAATCGATTGTTGTTCCTGTTTAATCAAGTCTTCTAATCTAGCCATTAATGCTTGCGGTTGAGGAACTTCTTGATTTAAATCTAAGGCATAAGCATAAACTTCTCCTGTTTTACGATTTTCAATTTCTATGATCTTATTTTGACGACGAACTTGCCAAACCTTCAAACTTTGACTCACTAATTCATTAGATAAATTGGTCAGCAACCAATCTGATGAACAAACAAAAACTTCTTCGACTTGCGGATAATGAATGCGAATGGCTGCCCCCAAAGTCATCATTCTGGCATCAGCACTGTTTTTACCACTGGGAACATGAACTAAAAAATAGCCTCTTTCATAAAGTTCCACATCCTGTTTAATAACTGCTTTTTCACTCCAATTGGCAAACGCTAATTTAATTTGTAAAGGGTAATTGGCAAGACTTTGTAAATAGTTTTCTGCTAGAACATCTAACTTGAGATTTTCCAAATCTAGCAAAATCATGCTAATCTTTTGGGAAGATTGAGTTAACGTTTGACTCTGTAAAAATTGTCTGCCACAATCCTTACAAAGGTAGCGTTGTCTCCCTTTTATGTGTCCATTTTTGCGATAATTTTTACCTTGGCATTGAGGACATTGTTGCATCACATCGAGCGGTCAATTAAAAAGATTGATGAAAATTCAGGAAGCGACGAAGCGATCGCGCAAAAGACATCCTCACTCGTATTATCATAGGAGAATAGCTTAACATTTTTTAATCATGGCGCGAGATTTACGAGAATTTATCAAACAAGTGGAAACAAAAGGACAACTGCGACGCATCACTGTTCCTGTTGATCCAGAATTAGAAATCACTGAAATTGCCAACCGAATGTTAAAAGCAGGAGGGCCAGCACTCCTATTTGAAAATGTTAAGGGAGCATCCTACCCAGTGGCAATTAATCTCATGGGGACGCTAGAAAGGGTCTGTTGGGCAATGAATATGGAACATCCTCAAGAGTTAGAAGCGCTGGGGAAAAAGCTGGGAATGCTACAACAACCCAAACCCCCCAAGAAACTTTCTCAAGCAGTGGAGTTTGGAAAGTTACTCCTAGATGTGGCGAAAGCGAAACCAGGACGAGACTTCTTTCCCCCTTGTCAGGAAGTCGTGAAAAAAGGAGAGGAAGTCGATTTAAATCAGTTACCATTGCTTCGTCCTTATGCGGGGGATGCGGGAAAAATCATTACTTTAGGGTTAGTCATCACCAAAGATGTTGAGACGGGAACGCCCAATGTTGGCGTTTATCGCCTACAACTCCAGTCCAAGAATACCATGACCGTTCATTGGTTGTCCGTGCGTGGTGGTGCGAGACATTTACGGAAAGCTGCAGAAAATGGGAAAAAATTAGAAATTGCGATCGCCCTTGGCGTTGATCCGATCATCATTATGGCCGCTGCGACTCCCATTCCTGTTGACCTCTCAGAATGGCTATTTGCAGGTCTCTATGGCGGGTCTGGGGTGAAACTTGCTAACTGTAAAACCGTTGATTTACAAGTCCCTGCTGATTCAGAATTTGTCCTTGAAGGAACGATCACTCCTGGAGAAGTTCTCCCAGACGGTCCGTTTGGCGACCACATGGGCTATTATGGCGGTGTGGAAGATTCCCCCCTCATCCGCTTTCAATGCGTCACCCATCGCAAAAATCCCGTGTATCTGACAACGTTTAGCGGTCGGCCTCCCAAAGAAGAAGCGCTCTTGGCGATCGCCTTAAATCGAATTTACACCCCAATTTTACGACAACAAGTATCAGAAATTACAGACTTTTTCCTGCCAATGGAGGCGCTAAGCTACAAAGCGGCGATTATTTCCATTAAAAAGGCTTATCCCGGACAAGCAAGACGGGCTGCCCTCGCCTTTTGGAGTGCGTTACCACAGTTTACTTATACCAAGTTTGTGATTGTGGTGGATGAAAGCATTAATATCCGTGATCCCCGTGAGGTAATTTGGGCGATTTCTTCTAAGGTTGACCCTTCGAGAGATGTTTTTATTTTGCCTGAAACGCCTTTTGACAGTTTAGACTTTGCTAGTGAGAAAATTGGCTTAGGAGGAAGAATGGGCATTGATGCGACCACAAAAATTCCGCCAGAAACAGATCATGAATGGGGAAAACCCCTAGAGTCTGATCCAGAGGTGGCGCAAACAGTGGATCAACGCTGGGCAGAATATGGACTGACGGATATTATCCTAGAGGAGGTCAATGCTAATTTATTTGGCTATGATTTGCCTCATCAGAAAGCCTAAAATAACCAACTGAAGGGAAATAAGGTCATTCTGGTGGGGAAGTCACCACGAGTGAGAATAGGTTGTTTGAAAGTATCACTAATCACTGAATACAAAGCCTTTTCTGGAGGTTGGTCGGTGTCGATGGTAAAGAGAATCTGATCGCGATCGCAGCCACTACCCTTCTCTGCTTCAAAACACACAGCGACTTTCTCTTCCACTGTTTCCGAAACCAAAGTCAGAAAAGTTAACTGTTGTTCTTGTTGGAGAGTTTGCAATTTTTGGGAGACTTCTTGACACAGAGATAAAGCCTGAGCAGAGGTAAAATATTCCTCTGACCAGTAAATTAAAGGGTAAGATTCTAGGTTGTCCTCATCAATTGTCTTTCTAACAAAGGTGATGGGAGGGTTTTGGCTGGTGTCACAGTGAAAACTCTCTGCTTGAGCAGGGAGTTCCCTACGATTCAAGTTTGCAGTTTCTTGCGCCACACTAGACAGAGCCAGTGTGCTGAGGGAGGTTAAGGTGAGCAGAGAGATTAAAATTTGAGTGTTCATGGCGGGTTCGGTTATAGAATGATTTAGGTCGCGTCTAATGGCTGTTCTAAGGTAGCCAGCTAAAATCAAAGACTCTCATTCTGGTGGGAAAGTCACCGCGAGTGCGAGTCGGTTTGAAAGTATCACTAATCACTGAATACAAAGCCTTTTCTGGGGCTTGGTCTGTGTTTAAGGTAAATAAAACTTGACTTTTATCACATTCTATATTTGATTCTACTTCGAGACACACGCCCACGCGGTCATCAATTCTATTGGCAACAAAGGTCAAGGTGGTTAACTCTTTGCTTTCGTAAAGGGTTTGTAGTTTTTGGGAAACCGTCTCACAAATAGACTGCGCTTCCTCAACAGAATCAAAATATTCAGTTGACCAGTTAATGAGGGAAGAGGGGTCGGGAATGGCGGTGTTAACCAAGTCTGTTACCATTGTGCTGGGGATGTCTTGGCTAAGGTCGCAGTAAAAGTTATTTTGAGAAGAAGCGTTGGCCGCTTGGGGAGTGCTGGGGTCTTCTTGAGCAAAACTAGGAAATGCGATCGCATTGAGCATTCCCAAACAAAGGAGAGAAATCAAGGGTGAGGGTTTCATGAGCTTTAAAATGTAAGAAAATAATACTTTAGTGCATCAGATGCAGACCAAACACGAGAGGCGTTTAATCAAACTACCTCTATCCTAAGATAAAATTTTTGGAGCAAAGTTCCCAAGATGACAATTCAAACCAAAATTCCCTTTTCCAGCTTGGCAAAAAGATTAAGATTGAAAATAGTGAGTAAATGGTCATAAAACTGGTATGTTAGATGTTTGTGGGGAATCTCTCCTCATCCTCCTCCGAAACGTGGCAGGACATTAATTCTACAAAAAGGCCCGACATTCAAAAATGTACGCGCTTGCAGAGGCAATGAGTTATAAAAGGGTTTTACTAAAATTAAGTGGGGAAGCTCTCATGGGCTCCCAAAGCTACGGTATTGATCCAACTGTGGTCAGCGCAATCGCACAAGAAGTTGCCGAAATTGTGACAACTGACATCGAAATGGCAATTGTCGTCGGTGGAGGAAATATTTTTCGGGGGGTGAAAGCAGCATCAGCAGGGATGGACCGAGCAAGTGCTGATTATATTGGCATGATTGCGACGGTCATGAATGCTTTAACCCTACAAGATGCGTTAGAACAGTTGGGGATTCCCACAAGAGTTCAAAGCGCCATTACAATGCAACAAGTGGCTGAACCTTATATTCGGCGACGGGCCATTCGCCACTTGGAAAAGAAACGAGTGGTGATTTTTGCAGCTGGCTCTGGGAATCCATTTTTTACCACTGATACCACAGCCGCTTTACGAGCAGCTGAGATTGATGCGGAAGTCTTGTTTAAGGCGACTCAGGTGGATGGGGTTTATGATAGCGATCCTAAAATTAATCCCGACGCTCGTTTATTTGAACATATCACTTATACTTACGTACTCACCCACAACTTAAAAGTGATGGACGGCAGCGCGATCGCGCTCTGTCGGGATAACAATATTCCCATCATTATTTTTAATCTCCTGCAACGAGGCAATATCATGCGCGTTGTGCAAGGAGAAACTGTTGGCACACTTGTCGGAGGTCCGAAATGAAATTATCAGATGTTGAAAGTAAAATGAAAAAAGCCATTGATGCGACGCAACAGTCTTTCAATAGCTTACGCACAGGACGAGCGAATGCTTCGGTGTTAGACCGAGTTAGTGTAGAGTATTACGGCATGGAAACGCCATTAAAATCCTTAGCAAACATTAGCACGCCCGATGCGACAACCATTACCATCCAACCTTACGACAAGGGGAGTCTCGAAGCAATTGAAAAAGCGATCTCCATGTCTGATGTGGGATTAACTCCTAACAATGATGGGGAAATGGTGCGCTTAAATATCCCTCCCCTGACCAGTGAACGTCGCAAAGAGTTGGTCAAAATTGCGGGTAAGTATGCTGAGGAGGGACGAGTTGCGATTCGTAACATTCGTCGTGATGCCATTGAAGAAGTCCGCAAAGCCGAAAAAAATCATGAGCTTTCTGAGGATGAAGCTCATGATATTCAAGAGAAAGTGCAAAAACTAACGGATAAATACGTTAGTAAGGTGGATGAGTTGTTAAAAGTAAAAGAAGAGGACATTAGTACCGTCTAAATGGCAGGGGGAGGAGGTGGGGGGAGTTGTAGTTGATTCTGTGCTGTTTCGGCTTCTTCCGTATCTGTTTCTGTCACCCCTTCAGACACAGATTTAATCACTTCTAGTTTCACCATTTTGCCTTGCCTTCTATCTAGAACTTCCTCTTCCAAGACAACGGTTGGTGTTGGCTGCTGATTCATGTTGACGCTCTTAACTAACACTTGACCATTAGCAATGCTCTGTTGAGGACGCACATAGCGACTGGTGGGTTCATTAGGAGCTTTCACAATAATGGTAACCTCTTCACCAACCTTGACAGCGCCTTGGATTTGTACGGCTCTAGCGAGTTTGGGTTCTGGAGGTGGGGGTGGTTGGGATGGAGACTGAATCGGCGTGGGGTCGGTCGGGACAGCGTTATTATTATTCCCTGGTGCAACGGGTTCAGGTTCTGGGGGCGGGGGTTGGATGGTATTTTGTGATCTCAGTGCAAAGAGAGAGAAGGGATCATTACGCTCACCCCCTGGTTCATTCCCTCGCTCTTGCACAAATTGATTGGGGTTTGTTGCTTCTTTTAGACCAGGCACCCTGCTGGTTTGAGGTGGGTTGGCTTCTGTTTCGGGTTCTTCCTCCACTTCTTCTTCTGCTGACTCTGAAGTTGTTTCTTCTTCTTGGGTTGTTGTCGGTTCTGGCTCAGCGCCAATTTCAGCAAGCTCTTCATCGGTGGGTAATTTACAACCGCCGACTGATAAAGTGATCAGGATCAAAATCTGGATAAGTAATGACTTTTTCATGCTTAATTCTTCCCATGCAATTGATGGTGAGTAGAAAAACACCAAGGACTAAAAGCACATTGGATTTTGGTTTCGTTGAAACTTTTTTCCAGACTTCTAGCTAGTTTTGGTCTTATGGTTTCTCCAGAGGTTTTACTCACCCAGCTTTGGGTGGTACTGACTCCCGTACATTTACCGTGCGCGAGAGGAAACCACCTTATTTCTAAAGACACTCTTCCCGCTTAAGTGGAATTTTATCACGGAAAGGGTTGCTTGTTTGAAGCACTCAACTCTCGATCGCGGCTTAGGGGGCTGACTGGCTAAATAATTTTCTTCTGCAAGAGTTGGATTCCTTTTTTCAGACGACGGGAAACTGTGACCACACTGACTCCTAGCAGTTCCGCTGCTTCTTTTTGCGTCAGGTCATGAAGAAACACAAACTCTAGCACTTGGCGGGTTCGGTCTTCTAATCCCACTAACCCTTGCTGTAAACGCATCTGGTCTTCTTGGGCTAGTTGAAAACTGCGATATTGATTGTCTGGGACTAATTCTCCAAGGGTGGTAGCTTCATCTCCCTCTAGGCTACCCATTGGCATATCTAAACTTAGGGGTTCGCGATTTTTGGCTGCTAATTTGACTTCTTGCCATTCTTTCAAAGACAGATTCAATTTGACTGCAATTTCAGTGTCTGTTGGTTGACGTTTTAATTCTTCTCTGAGTTCCGTGGTTGCTTTCGTCGCCTGTTGCTTTAATTCTAACCAACGTCTCGGGATTTTTACTGAGGCACTGCGATCGCGCAGGTAGTGCTGAATTTCACCGCGAATATAGGGAACAGCAAAGGAACTAAAGGCATTTCCCTTAGACAATTCAAAGCGCTCGATCGCGTTAATCAAGCCAATGCAACCCACTTGAATTAAATCTTCATAACTTTCGTTACACTGATGAACCCAATGATGAGCTTCCTTACGAACCAAGCCTATATTCAGTTCAACAATTTGATTGCGGATTTTGTTGCTACGACTACTTTGGTAACTTCTCAGTAGTTCTAAACTATTTTGTTTGACTTTTCCAGAAGAAAGGGAAGACATATTTTTTTTTACCGCGGCGATCTGCCTCTAAACTTCATTTATTTTTAGGATTAGAAGGAATTAAAGTAAAGTTCTTTAAACTTTTAATGTGATTAACTTAATCAGGTTTATTGAACATCTTTTCAATTGTAAGCTGATAGGGATTATCAGACAACAGTAATTCTACGCTCTTTTGAACAACCTATAAATTTTGGGGTTCAACAAAACACTTTGCTTTCTTCTGGCTTAACTCACTTGTATTATGTGATTTATATTAATTAATCCCCTTTAAGTCATCTAATTTACGCTTAACTGCCTGAATATCTTGCCACATCAACCACTTCGGTTTTCCTTTTTCTGGTGAGGGATTTCTTAGCAAATAAGCAGGATGAAAAATTGCCATTGCCCAGCGTTCCTGCCACTGTAGCCATTGACCTCTAATTTTACTAATTCCTTTTTTTTCTCCTGTTAAACCTTTTAAAGCAGTTGCTCCAGTGAACAAAATAATTTTGGGATTAACTAATCTAATTTGTTCTAATAAATAGGATTTACAAGTTGTCACTTCTTTGGTTAAAGGAGTCCGATTTTTGGGTGGGCGACATTTAACAATGTTAGTAATATAAACATCTTTTTCTGGATCAAACTCAACTGAGGCGAGAATTTTATCTAGTAATTGACCTGATTTACCAACAAAAGGTAATCCCTGTTGATCTTCACTTTCTCCTGGGGCTTCTCCAATAATCATCACATTGGCTTGGGGAGTCCCACGACTAACAACTACTTGGGTTCTAGTTGCAGCCAGTTCGCAGCGTTGACAGTGGTGACAATGATTGGCTAATTGCTCTAAGTTGCTATAAGTTCCCTGAGAAATGGGAAGATTAGGATCGTAGGGGATGCGTTCCCATTCTTCCGAACTCAGGGAATTATTTTCTCTAATTTCCTCTTGTTGACTCTGAGAGAACAGGTTGGTTTGCTGAGAATCACTCATTTTTTCCTACATTCACAAATAAACTTTTGGTTAATTGATCCGTAATTATTCTAGCTTGTCGTCAACAAATTCTACTAACAACATAGATGTTTAGAGATCATCATTTTGTGTTGTGACTACTCAAACCTAAACAGCAGTTTATCAAAAAAATGGGTTTAAAACCCCGTCCTTCTAGGACGAGCCTTTGTTGGTTCTGGATATATCCTTTAAGTGTCTCTAAAGAAGCGCCCCCTACCGATGAAACAAAATAGCTAGGAGACCCAAGAGACTTCCTGTTTTTAGGTTTCGGAAGGTTTGCTCGTCCATATTTACAACTAGAGACTCCTTTCAAAGAGTTTACCATTCCAGAAATCGATACTTTAGGCGGATACTGAATCAAAACGTGAACCTGATCCGCCTCTCCATTAAATTCTAATATACTGAACTCCATTTTCTGAAGCTCCTTCTCTAAACGACCTTTCAATTAGCTCTAAACTGCTTCTTGTTAAAACCTTCTGTCTATATTTAGTGACGAAAATTAAGTGAACTTTCAAAT
>CAYXDG010000014.1:45237-54148 GCA_964463655.1 uncultured Dactylococcopsis sp. | reverse complement strand
CTCCCGATTTCCCGATCTCCTCCTCAGTCTTAACCGAGAATGAAACAGCCCTACCTCAAATAAGGGGGGTTGGGGAGATGTTCTAGCTAGTTTATGACAACAACCCGAACTTAAAACTCATCTGGCCACTTCCAGTCAACAATCTCTGACTTGTCTCGACCCTCTTCAAAGGAGTGGTTGAGACTTTCAATGATCTTATTCTTCATCTCCTCTTTAACATAGGCAGCAGCAGAGCCAAGTTTCGGAATGCGATCGATCACATCAATCACTAAGTTAAAGCGATCGACCTGATTACGAATCGCTAATTCCAAAGGTGTATTGATGTTTCCTTCTTCTTTATAGCCACGAACATGAATCCGTTCTTGATTTGTGCGTCGATAGGTCAACTTATGGATTAACCAAGGATAGCCGTGGAAGTTAAAGATCACAGGCTTATCTGAAGTAAACAGGGAATTAAAGTCTGCTTCTGATAAACCATGAGGGTGTTCTTGTTCTGGCTGTAGCTTGTAGAGGTCAACCACATTAATAAAGCGCACTTTTAAGGTGGGAAACTTTTCACGGAGAATCGCCGTTGCAGCAAGGGATTCCATTGTTGGGATATCCCCACAACAAGCCATCACCACATCAGGATCATCTGGTTCAGTGCCATGATGATCGTTACCAGCCCAATCCCAAATGCTAAGTCCTTTTGTACAGTGTTTGATCGCATCTTCCATGCTGAGATACTGCAAGTGCATCTGTTTATCAGCAACAATCACATTCACATAATCAGTGCTTCGCAGACAATGATCTGCCACCGAGAGGAGACAGTTTGCATCAGGTGGGAAGTAAATGCGAGTGACATCGGGGCTTTTGTTGGTGACTAAGTCCACAAAACCGGGGTCTTGGTGGCTAAAGCCATTGTGGTCTTGTCGCCAAACTAAGGAGGAGAGCATGATATTGAGGGAAGAAACAGGCGCTCGCCAAGCCACTTCATTTTTGCAGATATCTAACCACTTCGCGTGTTGGTTAAACATGGAATCAACCACATGAGCAAACGCTTCATAAGTATGGAAGAAACCATGACGACCTGTGAGCAAGTAACCTTCAAGCCAGCCTTGGAGAGTATGCTCACTGAGCATTTCCATCACGCGACCGTCGGGAGAGAGTTCCCCGCCGTCTTCGTCTTCGGGTAAATAGTTAGCCAGCCAAGTTTTTTTGGTGACTTCATAAATAGGGCTGAGGCGGTTAGAAGCCGTTTCATCAGGGCCAAAGACTCGGAAGCTGGTCATGTTCTTCTGCATGACATCTCGCAGAAAATAAGCCATGACTTTGGTGTTTTCCACTTCTACCGTGCCTGGTTTAGGAACTTGCACCGCATAGTTACGGAAGTCGGGCAGACAAAGCTCTTTACGAACCACACCGCCATTTGCGATCGGGTTAGCACTCATACGGCGATCGCCTACAGGAGCGAGTTCTTTGAGTTCAGGAATCAGCCTTCCATTTTCATCAAATAACTCCTCGGGTTTGTAGCCTTTCATCCATTCTTCTAGGAGTTTCACGTGCTCAGGGTTGCTGTGCATCCCACCCATCGGAACTTGATGCGCCCGCCAGAAGCCTTCCACTTTATGACCATCTACATTTTTGGGGCCTGTCCAGCCTTTGGGAGTACGGAGGACAATCATCGGCCAACGAGCCATTTTCGCCACACCACTGTTGCGAGCTTCCGCTTGAATGGCCCGAATTTCAGTAATGCAGGCTTCCATAGTAGATGCCATTTTTTGGTGCATCACCTCTGGGTCATCCCCTTCCACGAAATAGGGGGTATAACCATAGCCTCGGAAGAGATATTCTAAATCTTCATGGTCAATGCGAGACAAAATCGTGGGGTTAGCAATTTTATAACCATTGAGGTTTAAAACGGGCAACACCGCCCCATCTTTAATGGGGTTAATAAACTTATTAGAGTGCCAAGCAGTGGCTAGAGGGCCAGTTTCGGCTTCTCCATCCCCAACAACAACAGTGCTAATGAGGTCAGGGTTATCCAAAACAGTTCCATAGGCATGAGAGAGACTGTAACCGAGTTCGCCTCCTTCATGAATTGAGCCTGGGGTTTCTGGGGTACAATGACTACCGATATGTCCGGGGAAAGAGAACTGCTTGAAAAACTTCTGCATTCCCTCTTCATCTTCGCTTTTATCGGGATAAATCTCTGAATAAGTGCTTTCGAGGTAAACAGGACCAAGGACACCAGGCGCGCCGTGACCAGGACCCGCTAAGAAGATCATGTTTAAGTCATACTTCTTAATCAGTCGGTTGAGGTGAATGTAGGTAAAGCTCAACGCGGGAGAGGCGCCCCAATGACCCAGTAAGCGATACTTAATGTGATCTGAACTTAAGGGCTCTTTCAGCAGGGGATTGCTCTTTAAATAAATCATGCCAGCAGCGAGATAGTTACAAGCTCGCCAATAGGCATGGATTTTTTTGAGTTCTTCTGCTGATAAAGGCTGCGACGTTTCTGGTAATGTTGTTGTCATAGCTTTATGCTCAAGAATGAGGATGGTCTTAGTTAGAGGATATCGGTTAATTCCCGGGCGATTAGCCAGATTTTAGAATTACTTATACTTTCTATAGTGAACTGGTTTTACGAATGACGAGAAAATGAGTCTGTAGAGGGAGTGAGTGCTGTTTTGGTACTCGAAGCCAATGCCAAGACGGCCACTAGGCCAAGAATACCACTGGCAAGGGCATAAGTACCATCTGCACCCACCCATTCCACTGCACTCTGACTGGCAAAGGGAGAGAGAAACTCGCCAATATAAAACGCTGTGGTTAACCCGCCTAATGCTCGTCCGCGAATTTTGGCACTAACGGTTTGCGTGACCCAAACTTTGCAGTTGGGGAATAATAGCCCAAACCCGAAGCCACTGACCCCTAAACCAAGGATAATATACTGAATACTTGGTGCAACAGCAACGATCGCGTGTCCGATACAGCCAAGAGTAAACGAGATCGCGAGAACATTCATAAAGGTAAGTCTAGCTTTAAGCCAACCATAGCCGAGAGAAGACCAGGCTTGGCAAAAGGTCATGACAGCGATCGCAGCACCACTGAGGGATGCAGGTGCTTGGAAGGAAGAGCGTAGATAAAATGGCAACTGCACAGGGGTCAGATAAAATAGGAACATATGCAGAAGTTCGACTCCATAAATGAGCGCGATCGTCAGTAAAGGAATCTCAGCCCAAGAAAATCCAGTTTTGTATTCTTCTGTGTCTATGACTTCATGGATCGGTTCTTCTAACCATACCACCATGAACGGAACAACAACTAGGGGCAGTAAGTAGATTAAAAACGGCGATCGCCAACTGAGATCAGCTAACACACCACTGACAGACAACACAACAACTCCCACTAGCCCAATACAAGTGGATTGTAACCCCATCAGGGTCGATCGCGTTTTATCTTCGTAATAATCGGCAATGAGGGTGGTAATGCTGGTGATGCTTCCAGCAACGGCAAATCCCAACAGAATCCTTGTTAGCAGCAATAGGGTTAAGCTGTCGAGGAGATAGCCAATTCCCCCTGAAAAACTGGCTAACAGCATCGAAGCAATCAGCAAATTTTTTCGTCCCACGCGATCGATAATCTGACCCGATAACAAACCGCCGATAATGATCGACAGCGCAGGCATGGTCAACATCAATCGCACCCAGTATTCTGAGTTATTAAGCTCGGCAAAGTAATCTTGGATCGCGGGCAATGCTGGCGAAATTGCTGCACTGGGCAAGATCACGATCGGGCTTCCCCCAAGCAGGATCGCTTTCACGGGTAAAGAGTTGCTATTAAATTCAGACATGATTAAGCTGATTTATCATCATTACCCCTTATTTTTAACATTACTTAATAAAACTTCCCTCATTCTCAGCGTAGATTCCCTCATGGCTGGGCTTCCCATCAGCAGCCATTAACGATATTTGTTAAGTTGTGGGGCAAGTGGTAAAGTTACAAAAAGAATTGTTGAGAAACTCTGGGAAGTTGTGACTTATCCCAGAGTTGTTGTAGGGCGATCGCGCAACTTTCTTTCATCTGTCCATAGCTGAAAATCCAAGGCACACCATCAGGGAGATTTTCCTCTAACCAAGCTAAAACATAAGGACTGCCATAAACAATTACCCCTTGAACACAGCCCTGATTCAATAAAGCTCCTAGGAAGGCTTTTGTCGGCTCATTTAGCCCTGATTCTCCCCGAAAGGGATTGCCTCGCGTAAATAGTTGCACCAAGGTCAGAGGCGAATTTTCTGGGGGTTGTGGGAACACTTGGGCTTGTCCGAGCAATTGTAGTTGGTAACCGAGTTGTTGCGGAAGGGCGATCGCGCTGCTATTACGATCTAAAAAGTCACAGTTGAGCAAATCATCGACAATAACCAGATTTTGACAAGGGGTATTGGGAGGAAGAAGAGGAAGATTTCCTTGGGTGCGGATCGAAGCGCTGAGAATCTGGTCTCTTGTCTGTAAAGCAGTGGGGGTGGCTAACTCAGTTTGAAGGTTTCCTTTTTCAGCGAGTACAATTTTTGCTTTAGCTTCCCAGATGCGGGCCACAGAAGCGCTAATCCGTTGTGGCAAGAGACGGCCGTTATTTACTGCTTCAGCAATGGCTGCGATCGCGGTTTCAGGATTTTCTGGCATTAATAAAATATCAGCCCCTGCTTCAATGGCTAAGACAGCTATCTCTTCTGGGGAAGCAATCTCTTGTAATGCGCCCATAATCAGCGCATCCGTAACAATCAACCCGTCAAACCCTAGCTTTAACCGTAGCTGTTGGGTTAACGCTGTGGAAGAGAGGGTCGCAGGAAGGGTATCATCCCAAGCAGACACTTGCAGATGAGCGCTCATCACTGTATCAACCCCTTGGGCAATTGCCGACTGAAATGGAGGAATCTCTATTTCTGCTAGGCGATCGGTTGTTACCTCTAAAATGGGTAACCTTAAATGGGAATCAGTTGCGGTATCCCCATGTCCTGGGAAATGTTTGGCTGTTGTCAGCACTGGATAGGGTTTAATGCTTTCAATAAACGCACTGGTCAACTCGCAGACCATTTCAGGCGTTTCTGCAAACGATCGCACATTAATCACAGGATTATTGCAATTATTATTTACATCGACTACGGGTGCTAACAGCCAATTAATCCCCAACGCGATCGCTTCTTGTGCTGTTACTGCGCCCATCATCCCCCCATACTGTTTCGCCAGAGGAAGATTTGTTTTAGCGATTTCTCCCAACGCCATGGGCGGGGGAAACCATGTCCCCCCAGCAAACCATTGTCCCACTCCTTCTTCGATATCGGCAGCCATTAATAAGGGAATGGCGGCCCAATCTTGTAACTGGGTTGTCCGTTGAGCGACTTCTGCCGCACTTCCTCCCAATAAAATCACCCCACCAACCTTGAGATCACTCAGCCAACCCTGTAACTGATGACGACTCGCTTCCCACTGAGGAAAACGGATTTGGTGGTCAAATAAATGACCAGAAGCGCGAACGACGATCATCTGGGCGATTTGTTCTTCGAGAGAAAGTTGAGTGTAGTCGGGGACGGTGGCCATTAATCTTCTATTTCTTCCTCTTCTTCTACCCGTTTGGTGCTAAGTTGATTAATTAAAGATAAGGTACGATCACCAAGTTCTAATGACATATCTTCATGAAAGACCACTTCTGGGGTTCTGCGTAAGCGGATGCGTTTTCCTAACTCCCGACGCACAAATGCGGTGGAAGACTTCAAACCAGCCATTGTTTCCGCTTTTGCCTCTTCCGTCCCATAGATGCTGACAAAAATTTTTGCGTGTTGTAGGTCATTAGACATATCTACCGCCGTCACGCTGACCATGCCAGCACCGACGCGATCGTCTTTAATCCCGCTAATGAGCATTTGGCTAACTTCCTGCTGAATTAGAGAAGCTACTCTTGCCACACGGCGACTGGTTGCCATTTCTTTCTCTCCTTGCCTTGAGCCTTCACTATCTTAGCAGAAAGATGTCCCCTTTCCCCTGATGCTAAGGCGGTTTTATGCTCTGTACCTCACCCAAGCAAGAATTGCTATATCTCTTCTTTAAGCATTGTGTTTACAAACATCTACAAAAAAATGTTGAGATTGACTTAATATTTCTCACAATTAATCTCATTTAAAATACAATAGAAATCAGAGAAAAGCAGGATCGCATTTCTACAGTTTCAGTCAAGTCACTGTTGAAGGATCATCTTTTCTCCGAAGGCAAATGCTTAGTAAATGGAGGGTGAAGACAATGGGACTGATCAAACTTATGGACAATCTCAATACTTATTTAGCAGAAGCGGTTGCACTAATTTTCTCTCCCAGCAGCGATCGTTATCCTGATGTTGGCGTACAACCCTATTCTGGGAAGTTAATAGAAAGCCCAGTTGAACTTGAGTGGTAACTTGAAATGATTGTTGGTTAATTTTTAATAGATAAGTCCGCGATCGCGGGCTTTTTTGACATGATTACAGTAACTGGAAAAATTGAAAAACGAGAAGTGGGAATTGGCGCTTGGGCGTTAGTCACTGATGAGGGGACAACTTACGAATTAAGAAATCCACCCGATGCACTATGTCAACCTGAAAAACGAGTCACTGTCACTGGAATCATCAGAAACGACGTGATGAGTCTGGCGATGATTGGTGACATTTTAGAAGTGGAGTCTTTCCAGTTTTGAGATTGTCATTATTTCCAGTCTTCCCAATCATTATTAAAGATAGAAGTGTCTGGAAACGCCGTAGGATTCCTGTTTTCTTGCAAAAGCTGACGGAGTTCCTGTAATTGTTTTTCTTTAATCATTTGCTCATCCACTAACTGATAGGGAAAGAGGTTATTATCTAATGCAAAGGCGATCGTCGTTCCCGCAGCAGCGCCCACCGACCATTCAAAAGAATGGACCCGATAGGCAGCGGCAGCGGTATGACTGACTGCGATGCTTTTGCCAGCAATGAGGAAATTGTCGATTTCTTGAGGAATTAAGGCTCTCAAGGGAATTTGGAAGGGATAAGGAAGCCCTTGACCACGCCGAGTTCCCTCTAACTCCGTATTGCCTGATTTTTCTGGGGGATGTTCCGCCATACAGGGATGAAAGTCAATGGCGTAGTGAGCGATTCCCACGGAGTCGGGATAAATGCGCGATCGCGATCGGTTGCTCGCTTCTTCTCCTAGAATAACAGCGATCGCCTCCCGTCCCGCTAGTTCCTGCTGTAAATCCTGATATGCTTCAGCAGAAAGGACCTCGCGATAGTAGGGGTCTGTGTAATCCTTGCGCGTAATATCCACTTCCCACACTGTAAACCCATCGGGATAGCCATAGCCCGATCGTCCAATAATTCTTCGTCCTTCGCGGATATAAGGATATTTCGATAACCCATGTACTGTCCCCATTGGCGCGTCTAACCCCCGTAAAAACTTATAACTGAGATGAGGTTCTTTCACACCGTCTCCTAGCTGCGAGTCTGTTGTTCCCGCAACCAACCAATGGAAAAAGCCTAAAGCGTGTTCTTCCCCATTGGCGAGAGTTTCCACCCGTAACCCTCCTTTCCATCCTCCTGGGGATAACTGTCCCTCTGCCCGGAGTTGTTCACGAGTATAAATCAAATTATCTTTTGCGGTACCTGGACGATAATCATTTCCCCATGTCCAGTTTTGCATGGAAATATCGCCAACGGTGGGAACTGTAAAACCAATTCCCCCAAACACCTCTCTTTCTGCGATTTCAGGACTCCAGATGCGTCGATAGGTGAAGACTAAATCAAAACTTGCTAACCGTTCTAATTCATAACTGTAGTAGGGTTGATATTGTTCATAAAATGAGGGTTCAGGATGGAATTGCGGAGTGTCTGTCATCTCCATCGCGAAGGTGTAGGTAAACCCTTGTGTACAGTAAGGGTTTCCTGTTTCACTCGAAGAAGAGGGTTCTAAATATGACCGCGCATCAATTCCCAGACGATAGGGAACATCCGTTAAACCGATTAATTCCCCTGTTTCTGTTGCGTCAACCACATACCAAGTTTGTGTGTCTTCAGGAGGAACAAACTGTATGATTGTTTTTTTGAAGCGATCGGAGTCTTCATAATCATACCAGTCCGCGATCGTCTCAGAAAGCGGATAAGTATTTAAGGGAGACGCACCCGCAGCAGGTTCATGTTGAATCGCTGTAATATTTTCAATGAGATTTCCTTGGGAGTTTCTCTCCACCTCTTTAATCACTGTGGAAGGAAACCATTTTAGCGTTCCTTCTCCTTCCTTTTCTGCTGTGAGGAGTTGTTCGGTTAGAATTTCATGAGCATCTGCGGGAATAAAACAAGACGCACTCACCCAACACTTCCCAGGATTTAACTCTTCATAATACTCTTCAATGCGATCGCGCAGTTCTAAATATCCCCTCGGATAAAATAGCAATCTACGCTGCGTTGTACGCTCATCCAGTGCAGATGTTCCCTGAGACGAAATCTGTCCTCCTAACCAGTCCGTTAATTCTGTGAGACAAACAGTTTTCCCAGCGAGAAGCGCTTCATAGGCAGTTGCTGCACCAGCTAACCCCCCACCAGCCACTAAAACATCACAAGTGACCGTTTCATCAGGGGAAGGAAACGTAAAAGCAGGAGTGGGAAAACTGGTAACCGTGAGAACAAGAGAGAAAAGGGGAAGAAAACGGCGTAACATGATTTGACTGCTGCGATCGATGGTCAAACCTAATCATACATCGTTCTGAGACGTTTGATGAAATATCCTTGCTCTTCAACAGTTGCGTTAATATCATCACTATAGCCTTCCCACAGAAACTGTAAAGATGTTGAACTACTCTTTGTTTCAAAACCTTCCTTCAGCAAAGGATTTACCTGATAGTGATGATACTCCCGTGGATAATCAACTGCAAC
>CAYXDG010000014.1:33488-45137 GCA_964463655.1 uncultured Dactylococcopsis sp. | reverse complement strand
ATGGTTGTATTGGTATGATGAAAACGGAGAGCGCTTTTTAACCCCAGAAGAGCGATCGCGCCAAGCAGAAACCAAAGCCGAACGTTATGCGAGAAAATTGCGAGAACTGGGAATTGATCCAAACTCACTTTAATAAAAGGTTCTCTCTAGTGCCGAGTTACAGGGAGCGCTGGGCGCTTATGCAGTGGAAACGAATACGATCTATCTGTCTGAAGCACTGCTAAGGGGAAATAGTCGAGTCTTTAAAATTGATGATGGGGATAGTGAAAGCGCGATCGAAGTAACTTTAGAGGGAATTACTATTACAGGAGGCACTGTCTCAATCGGAACAGAGTTTTATGATCGAGGCAGAATCCTCAACCGAGAAAGTCTGACTGTCACGAATAGCACCATTAGCGGTAACTCTGAAAGTGCGATTGCTAACAACGGCAATGGCATTCTTAACAACAGCACAATCAGTGGTAATATTACAAAGGTTGGTGCGGGAATTTTTAACAGTGGCATAGTGACCGTCACCAACAGCACCCTCTCTGGCAACTCTGCGGTGAATGGAGGTGGTGTGATTTTCAATAACGATGGTGATCTCTCTGAGGCTATTCCGTTTGATCAGCGTGGCGCTGGCTTCGATCGCCTCCTCAATGGTACAGTAGATATTGGCGCAGTGGAAGCGCTAAATATAGTTAACCCAACGGAACATTTCTACACGATTAATGAAGCAGAACGAGAGTTTATTTTAGAAAATATTCCAGACTTCCAAGATGAAGGAATGGGTTTCTTTGCTAATCCCATATAACGATGATCAACTGGTATTCCAAAGACCCATTAACTAAGCCAATTTTTCACCCGATTAACCGCCTTCCAATCTGGTTTTCTGGCTAAACCGTCGTCTAAGTTTTGAATAATATCTTCTCGCAGTTGTGAACTCAAGCCAATAATTTCTTGGGCGGCTTCGATGTGTTCACGGACTCCAGACTTCCCTGATTCTAACAGGGCGATCGCGAGGTTGATACGAGCTTGGGGAGCTTGTTTATCAAGTTTAACGCTTTTTTGGGCTATTTTGAGGGCTGCATTGGGTTGATCTGCCAGGAGATACAACCAAGCTAAACTGCATAACACCGCAGAATTTTTCGGAGCGCGATCGCGCAAATCGCTAAAATAAGCAATTAAATCTTCAATGGGTTCTCCTGCTTGATATTTTTCTAACCCTTTGTCATATAGTTCATTAATCAAGTCACTCATCACCAATACTTTCCCTAATACAATTAAGGCAGACAACGAGAATTGTCTGCCAAAAGATACTTTAACAAAAAGCAGTCTTATACACCAAAAGATTTCCCACAGCCACAGGTTTGGGAAGCATTAGGGTTGGTAAATTGAAAACCGCCCCCAATCAAAGCATTGCTATAGTCGAGTTGTAATCCGTAAATGTAAAGCAGACTTTTGGGATCGCAGATAATGGTAAAGCCTTCGTAATGGAAAACTTCATCATCTTCGCGAATACTGCTAGAGTCTTCAAAATCCATCATATAGGACATTCCAGAGCAGCCACCGTTGCGAACACCAACGCGGAGATAAAGGTCTTGTCCTTGCTCTTCTCGTAGCTTCCTTAAATGGTTGAGAGCCGTTTCTGAAAGTTGAATACCTTGTTGTTGAGACTGAGTTGCTTGTGTCATATTCCCCTAATTTCACCAGCTTTTTTCTATCCTCTACTTTAACAAACAACTTATTGTTTAAGTCGAATTCAGTCGAATGTCCCAAGAAATATACAAAAAATTAAGCCACAATGGAAATGCAAACCAATATTAAGCAAATGTGATCTTATGGGTTTATTCGGTTTCGGTAAAAAATTAAGCCTTCCTAACCCCGAGGAAGCGTTACCAGGGCGGGAACAAACTATGCCCGTTACCAATCGTCATTATGTCAATGGTAATCCCATTCAGCCTCCTTTCCCTGAAGGAATGGAACTGGCCTTATTTGGAATGGGCTGTTTTTGGGGCGCAGAAAAAGCCTTCTGGAAGCTGACAGGGGTTTATAGCACCGCCGTCGGTTATGCTAGTGGAATGACCCCAAATCCTACCTATCAAGAAGTTTGTACAGGGATGACGGGACATAATGAAGTGGTGCAAGTGGTGTATGATCCGACACAGGTTAGTTATGAAACCTTGTTAAAAACCTTTTGGGAAAGCCATGATTCCACTCAAGGAATGCGTCAAGGGAATGATGTGGGAACGCAATATCGATCGGGTCTTTATGTTTATAATGACGAACAGCGCCAGTTAGCAGAGTCTTCTAAAACTGCTTATCAAAAGGCTTTGATGGCAAAAGGCTATGGGAACATTACCACAGAAATTGTGGATGCGCCAAAATTTTATTATGCTGAAGATTATCATCAGCAATATCTGGCAAAAAATCCTAATGGTTACTGTGGGTTAGGCGGAACTAGCGTTGCTTATCCTGGCATCAGTGAAGCGCAAACTGTTTAGGTTTAAACAGTTATGAGGGGGCTTTTTAAGCCTCCTTCAAATAATTCTTAGAAGCTGCGATCGCGTTTCCGAAATTGAGGCTTTAAATGTGAGAAGATTTCGCCCCCTAACCCCCAATTCTCGCGGAACTACAAGGATTGCTGTATGTTTTTCTGTTGTAATTATTAACGCTAATGTCTAACGATTCTTCCTCTAATATTCGCATTCGTGGTGCGAGACAACATAACCTGAAAAATGTTGATTTAGAATTACCTCGCGATCGCCTCATTGTCTTTACAGGAGTCTCTGGTTCTGGAAAATCTTCTCTTGCCTTTGATACTATTTTTGCAGAGGGACAACGGCGATATGTAGAATCTTTGAGCGCTTATGCCCGTCAATTTTTGGGACAAGTGGATAAACCCGATGTTGATGCGATCGAGGGCTTAAGTCCTGCCATTTCCATTGATCAGAAATCTACCTCTCATAACCCTCGCTCAACGGTGGGGACGGTAACAGAAATCTATGATTATCTGCGTTTGCTGTTCGGTCGTGCTGGTGAACCTCACTGTCCCCACTGCGATCGCGCTATCTCTCCCCAAACCATTGACCAAATGTGCGATCAAATCATGGCTTTGCCCGATCGTACCCGTTTCCAGATTTTAGCGCCTGTAGTGCGCGGAAAAAAGGGGACACACCAACAGTTGCTTTCCAGTTTAGCTAGTGAAGGATTTGTGCGCGTGCGTGTTAATTCTGCCATCAGAGAATTAACAGAAAATATTGAGCTAAGTAAAAATAAACACCATACCATAGAAGTGGTGGTCGATCGCTTAATCAAAAAAGACGGGATAGAGGAGCGTTTGGCGGATTCCCTTGCGACTTGCTTACAGAAATCCACTGGAATTGCCGTTATTGATGTCTTAAATGATACATTGGGAGAGATACCCGCGTCGCGAACTGATAGTAAGTATAACATAAAGGGGGGGGGAAATGGGGGAAATTGCGAGGATCAAATCCCTGAAGAAATCGTCTTTTCAGAAAACTTTGCGTGTCCTGAACATGGCGCAGTCATGGAAGAATTATCCCCGCGTTTGTTTTCTTTTAATTCTCCTTATGGTGCTTGTTCCCATTGTCATGGAATTGGACGGTTAAGACGTTTTTCTCCCGACTTAATTATTCCCGATCCGAAACAGCCCGTTTATAGCGCGATCGCGCCTTGGTCAGAAAAAGACAATAGTTATTATCTCTCCCTGCTTTATAGCGTTGGACAGAGTTATGGATTTGAACTACAAACCCCTTGGGAAAAACTAACACCTGACCAGCAAGACATTATTTTATATGGTAGCGATGAGCCAATTTTTATCTACGAAGATGCTAGAGCAAGAGAAACCAGAGGCTATAAAAAACGATACTATGGGGTAATTACTGGATTAGAAAGAGCATTAGAAAGCGCCTCTGAAACCTACCGACAAAAACTGGAACAATATAGAATCGATCAAACTTGTGAAGTGTGTGGGGGGAAACGTTTAAAACCAGAATCCCTTTCCGTGCGATTGGGACAATATAATATTATCGAATTAACCAGTGTTTCTATCACTGAATGTTTAAGCCGTATTCAACAACTGAAACTGTCAGCGAAACAAGCAAAGATCGGGGAACTGGCGATTAAAGAAATTAAAGCGAGACTGCAATTTTTAATCGATGTCGGCTTAGAATATCTAACACTCGATCGACCCGCCATGACTTTATCAGGAGGAGAAGCTCAACGCATCCGTTTAGCGACACAAATCGGATCAGGATTAACAGGAGTTCTCTACGTTTTAGACGAACCAAGCATCGGTTTACACCAGAGAGATAACGGAAGACTCTTAGAGACATTAAAGAAACTTAGAGACTTAGGAAATACCTTAATTGTTGTCGAACATGATGAAGAAACCATTTGTGCGGCTGAACAAATTGTTGATATTGGACCTGGCGCTGGTATTCATGGGGGAAAAGTGATTGCCCAAGGAAACTTAGAAACAATCAAGAACTGTCAGGAGTCTATTACAGGAGATTACTTAGCAAAGAGACGAGTGATTGAAACACCAAAAGAGAGAAGAAAAGGAAACGGAAAAAGTCTTTCTTTAATTGATGCTCACGCCAACAACTTAAAACATATTGATGTAGATATTCCGTTAGGAAAGTTTGTCTGCGTGACAGGTGTTTCTGGGTCGGGAAAATCAACCTTAATCAACGAATTACTCCATCCAGCCATTCAACATTGTTTAGGGTATAAAGTTCCATTTCCGAAAGGATTAGGAAAGCTAAAAGGAATCGATGCAGTGGATAAAGTGATCGTCATTGATCAGTCTCCTATTGGTCGAACACCGCGATCGAATCCTGCAACTTATACAGGAGTTTTTGATCCAATTAGATCGGTGTTTACAGAAACAATTGAAGCCAAAGCAAGAGGATATAAAGCAGGAAGATTTTCCTTTAATGTGAAAGGAGGAAGATGTGAGGCTTGTAATGGTCAGGGAGTAAATGTCATTGAAATGAATTTTCTTCCCAATGTTTATGTGGAGTGTGAAGTTTGTAAAGGGGCAAGATATAACAGGGAAACCTTACAAGTAAAATATAAAGGATATTCCATTGCTGACGTTTTAAGTATGACCGTTGAAGAAGCATTAGGAGTGTTTGAAAATATCCCTCGCGCAGCCACTCGCTTACAAACATTAGTGGATGTTGGGCTAGGATATATTCCCCTTGGACAACCAGCGCCAACCTTATCAGGAGGAGAAGCGCAACGGATTAAACTAGCCACAGAATTGTCTCGACGTGCAACAGGAAAAACCCTCTATTTAATTGACGAACCAACGACAGGTTTATCCTTTTATGATGTCCACCAATTATTAAATGTTTTACAGCGATTAGTGGATAAAGGAAACTCAGTTTTAGTCATTGAACATCATTTGGATATGATTCGCTGTGCGGATTGGTTAATTGATTTAGGGCCTGAAGGAGGAGATAAAGGAGGAGAAGTAATTGTCACAGGAACACCTGAAACAGTTGCTAAGGAAAGGAAATCTTATACGGGACAATATTTAATTGATAATTGATCATTTATTAGTTGTTCTTGGTGGAATAGGAAGCAGGTAACTGTTTGATATTTGAGAGTAAGTGTACGGGCAAATCACCGAGAATTAGAACGCCAACCGATCAATTTTTACAATTTTTTTTAAAAACGGGATCAGACTACCATATTCTTGAATCTATTTTCATTTAGAATTGCTATAGCAACCAAGATAGTCGCACTAGAAAAATGGTATATTGGCCAGTATGATTACTGAATAAATGAACTACTTAAATTGTTGGAATTGTTAATTATTAATTGTTTTATGTCTTTAAATGGGAAAACTGTCTTAGTCACTCGCGCAGCCAACCAAGCGAAAACATTTCGTACCCTCCTAGAAAAACAAGGTGCAACTGTAATTGAAATGGCGGCGTTAGAGATTCGTCCTCCTTCGACATGGAAAGATTTAGATCAAGCCATTCGAGAATTATCCCATTTCGATTGGTTAATTCTTACCTCAGCCAATGGAGTTAAATCTTTCTTTGAACGCTTGGAACAATTAAACATTGATCGCGCTCTCCTCGATTCTTTAAAGATTGCAGTGGTTGGAAAAAAAACCGCCACTGTTTTAGAAAAGCAAGGAGTCAAACCCACTTTTATTCCTCCTAACTTTGTCGCTGATTCTCTGGTGTCCTCATTTCCTGAACCCTTATCAGGACAAAAGATTTTATTTCCCCGTGTGGAAAGTGGGGGAAGAGATGTTTTAATTGATGAATTTAGAAACCAAAATGCAGAGGTGATAGCGGTGGCTGCATATCAATCCTGCTGTCCTGAAAAAGCAGACGCGATCGCCGTCCAAGCCTTGCAAGCAAACCAAGTGGATATTATCACCTTCGCCAGTTCCAAAACCGTGCGATATTTCTGCGATTTACTCATCCCTGTTTTGGGTTCTATGGTAAACTTAGAAGCAGCATTAGCAAAGGTTTTAATCGCCTCGATCGGTCCCCAAACCTCTCAAACTTGTGAACAATTATTAGGAAGATATGATATCGAAGCCAAAGAATATACCCTAGAAGGATTAGTCAATTCTTTAGTCGAAGAATAAAGTTATCCGATGGTGGGCAAAACCAACGCGACAAAGTAATGATATCTTTGAAAAATGAAGCGACGTATTATTGGTTTAACAGGTGGAATTGGAACGGGAAAAACAACCGTTGCGAATTATCTAGAAACCGTCAAGAAACTTCCGATTTTAGATGCGGATCAGTTGGCGCGAGAGGCGGTGGCAAACGCTCCAATTCTAAAAACAATTCAACAACGATATGGCAATGAAATTCTACAGACAGATGGGAGTTTGGATCGATCGCGCCTAGGAAAAATTATCTTCAATCATCCCACAGAAAAACAGTGGCTGGAACAACAAATTCATCCCTATGTCCGCCAGAGAATTGAAACCAGCTTAACTGAATTAACCGCACCTGTGGTAGTGGTAGTTGTTCCACTACTCATCGAAGCAAAGATGACCGATTTAGTGACAGAAATTTGGGTAGTTTCTTGTTCCCCCCAACAGCAATTAAAGCGTGTGATGGAACGAGATGGACTCTCAGAAGCGGAAGCGCGATCGCGCATTAACGCCCAAATGCCCCTCGCGGACAAAATCGCGATCGCGGATGTGACCATTGACAACTCTAAAAGTCTTGAAGAATTACAAAAACAAATTGATCAAGCCTGGCAAGAAAAAATGAATAATTATCCTTATGGTTTCAATCACTGAGAAACAACAACAGGTTTGATATCTGGGAAAAAAGGTTGTCAGCGCTTCAACTTTATGTTTATAATGGATAAGTGCAACGCGGGATAGAGCAGTCTGGTAGCTCGTCGGGCTCATAACCCGAAGGTCGGTGGTTCAAATCCGCCTCCCGCTATTAACTTTTAAGATATCACTAATACAGTTATCCCATTCAACGATCGCGATCGTAGCAGACTTCTCCAGTCCAAACGCAACATCAAGGAGAAGACAGGAATGAAGGTGATCGAGAGGTTTACGCTTGACGGGGATAAGAATTTTTGAGTCGATCGCGCTCTAATGCTAAGAAGTATTGTAATCAGTTTAAAGCTGACGGGATTAATCTGTCTAAGTCGAAGGGGCAAGGTCTCAGATATGTGATCTCTAGGAGCAACTGAGTTTATCCTGAACTGGGACTCGATTTGATCGGCAATTTGAACAACAGGGATCGTTATGTCAAGATTTCATGATATAACGATCCCCAGAATTACCTCAATGCGTGAATTGCTTCAAAAAAGTAGGCTTTCCTCTTGACCTAGCCCAGTGATGATTTGCTAGAACTATAGGTACTTCTGAATATTTCATACAAGTGATTATTAGTCATCCTATTGTCCCCCAAGTACCCAACCAAAAGCCAATGGCAAAAGAACGTCCCCCTCTAGAAGAAATGACATTACGCCAATTGCGAAAAGTAGCGAGCCAGTATAATATTTCTCGTTACAGTCGGATGCGAAAAGCGCAATTGTTAGAAGCAATCATGAACATTGAACAGCAAAGCAAACAATTAGCTTCTCCAGTCCCCAGATCAGAAACTCAAGAAGTCATGGAGGCAGCCAAGTTTGAGTTGGGGACGGCTGATAATACCTTAAGTGATGATAATTTGGCATCAGTAGATGAAGGATTGCCCGACCTGCCTGGAGGCTATGGGAAAAGTCGTATCGTGATGATGCCCCGGGATCCCGAATGGAGTTATGTCTATTGGGATGTTCCCAATGAACATAAGGAAGACTTGCGTCGTCAAGGGGGTCAACAACTGGTCCTACGTCTCTATGATGTCACTCAAATTGACTTAGAAGTGCAAGCTCCTCATAGTGTGCAAGAATACCCAGTGGATGAGTTAGCGCGGGAATGGTATGTTCCGATTCCCATCAGCGATCGCGATTATCTATGCGAAATTGGCTATCGCTGTCCAGATGGCACTTGGCTAATGTTAGCTCGTTCCGCGACGGTTCATACCCCTCCTGTCTATCCCTCAGACTGGATTGAAGATCACTTTATCGAAGTCAACTGGGAAGAGCAGCTAGAGGAAATTCCCGAACAAGAGTTAGCCCTCCCTCAAACAAAAGAACCTCAACGAAAACAACGTCGAGACGATCGCAGCTGGCAAATTTATGAAGAGATTTTTGAAATGTCCGACCCCTTGGAAGGGGAACGCATTGACGGATCATTTTATAGCTCAAGGCCGTTGCGATCAACGGCCAGTTCTTATATTTTTCCCTCTGGCGCAGGTTTGTGGGCAGTTCCTCAGCGCAAATTCTATATGGAAAAGCCCATTGAACCAGTGATGACGAACTTTACTCTCTTGGGAGAAGAAAAACTGGTCATTTCTGGGTCAACGGAACCGAGAGCAACGGTGGTCATCGGAGAGCAACTGATTAAAACTCAAGCTGACGGAACATTCTCTTGTCAAGTCTCCTTCAGTGAGGGAGTGGTTGAATATCCGATCGTTGCTTATGCTGCCGATGGCAAACAGATTTTCTTCTTACAAATGAAGTTTACCAAAGAGACTTCTGCTAGTTCTGCTCATGTGACAGCAGAAACCGTCTTACAGTGGTCATAAAGGGGAAGGGGGCTGTTCGGAAATTCTTTCTAGTGCTTCGTGTTCCGAACCCACGGCAGGATTAGTTAATAACCCATTGAAGGGATCATTGATTGAATAGTAGGTAATAATCGTGGGAGGGATGGTAAGTGTGAGGAGCGCGATCGCGCTACCAACAAGATTTGCCCAATGGTGGGGCTTTGGTTGAGATTGAAAAGACCTGCCAGGCAAAGTCCTACTAGAATCCATAGAGAGAAAGTAAAAAAAGTTCGTTTCTAGTTCCTATTCTAATCGCTTCTTCTCAAGCAAGTGTATTTGAGATAACAAGTTAGGGAAAATGCTAGTTAGCTGTTTGCTCAGGGGTCAGAATTTTGTGAGTGTTAACACTCCCATCAATTCGAGCGCGATTGGGTAATGGGTCGCGCCATTAAAGCCTACTTTCTTCGCTAGTTGCACTTGCTCTTGTCCTTGGGGAAAGCGATCTAAACTGGGGCTGATATAAGCATAATCCTCTTTTAATCCTAATTTTTCTGCTGTCGGAACAACCCACGATCGCAGATACCATTCCTGAAACTCTCGGATGAGGGGATTATAAGGACGATGGAAGTCAAGAATGGCTGCGGTTGCACCAGACTTGAGTACCCGATAAACTTCTGCTAAGCAGCCAGAAATATCTGTCACGTTGCGTAATCCATAGCCAATGGTGACACAATCAAAACTGCTGTCAGAAAAGGGGAGATTGAGCGCATCTGCTTCGACCCACTCTATGGGGGGGAGGATTCCCTTCTGTTGTTGTCGCTGACGGGCGATCGCCAATTGTTGCGAGGAGAAATCAGCGCCGATGACTTTGCCGTCTTTCCCTACCAATTTAGCCAGAATCAGAGCCAAATCGCCACTACCACAGCACAAGTCAAGCACCGTGTCTCCAGCTTGCGGATGAGCCCATTTGACCGCCATGCGCTTCCAAATACGATGTTGACCAAAGCTGAGGCGATCGTTGAGTTCGTCGTAAACTGGGGCAATGCGATCGAAAATTTCTTGAATCTCTGATTGATGACGAGTCATGTTTTCGTTTTCTCCCCTCACCCAGAAATTGCGGGCGTTCATAATTCTGGATTATTCTATGTTAGACCGCGCTGTCTTTTGCTGATAAGCTGCGCCGAGATAAAGTTCGCCAATCTTCGGATTATCTAATAATTCCTTCCCAGACCCTGTTGCGCGATCGCGCCCATTTTCCAAAACATAGCCTCGATGAGCCATTTCTAGGGCTTTCCGAGCATTTTGTTCTACTAAGATAATCGCTTTTCCTGTTCCGTTAATCGCCTTAATCTGCTCAAAAACACTGGTCACCAGCAACGGAGACAAGGCGGCTGAGGGTTCATCTAAAATTAATAAATCAGGGTCAAGCATCAGCGCTCGTCCCATCCCTAGCATTTGTCGTTCTCCTCCAGAGAGTGTTCCTGCTCTTTGACGACGGCGCTGAGCTAAGACGGGAAACATTGTATAGATTTTTTCTTTGAGAGACTTCAAAGACCCTTTACAAATAAATCCTCCCATCTCCAGATTTTCTTCTACAGATAAAGCAGCAAAGACATTAGAAATTTGAGGAACATAACACATTCCCCGTTGGACAATCTGATTGGGTTTTAATCCGCCAATATTTTTTCCTTTGAAGAGAATCTCACCCTGACTGGGAGTTAGTAAGCCAAAAATTGCTTTTGCTAATGTTGATTTTCCCGCACCGTTGGGACCGATGACAGCCACTAACTCACCCTCGCTAATAGAAAAGTTAATCCCTTGTAGGATGTACAAGTCTTTCACGTAGCCAGCGTAAACATCTTTGACAGTTAAGAGATCATTCATGGAAGACATTCAACTAAACAGACGTTCTCACTCTACTATTATTGTGGCGTATCCTGTAAATCAGGACGTTCTTCAGGAACGATCGCCCCTTCCACTGGGCATACTTGTAAACAAATCCCACAGTCTATACAAGTATCAAAATCAATCCAATACCAATCTGTTCCTTTTTCATTTTTCCCAGGTCCTTGGTCAATGCAAGCCACTGGACAAGCTGCGACACAATCAGCAACGCCTTCGCAAGTGTTGGTGACAATCGTGTATGGCACGGTGTTTCCTCTTCTTCATCTTTCTTTACTTTGTTTACGATAACATACCATCGATCGCCCTTGCTAAAATACAGTCAAGGTAACCGAGACGGTAAGATGACACAATCAGCTTGGAAATGGGAAAACGCTCTCATTGAGCAGTTAGCAAATAATTCTAAAGCAGTAGGAAGGCTAGAGGAGCGCTTCGATCAACTCGATGAACAAGTTGAGATCGTTAACCAGCGTCTGAACCGCTTTGAAGGAAGATTCGATCGCTTTGAAACGAAGTTCGATCGACTAGAAGTAGAAGTTAATGACCTTAAAACCCGATTCAGTCAGATTGAGACGGATGTCAATGAGATCAAAACAAGACTTGATCAGCTTGAAGCAGGATTTAATCAGCTTGAAGCCAGATTTGATCA
>CAYXDG010000014.1:13703-33388 GCA_964463655.1 uncultured Dactylococcopsis sp. | reverse complement strand
CAAGACTTGATCAGCTTGAAGCAGGATTTAATCAGCTTGAAGCCAGATTTGATCAGCTTGAAGCAGGATTTAATCAGCTTGAAGCCAGATTTGATCACTTTGAAGCCAGATTCGGGCAACTTGAAAGCAAGTTCGATCGCTTTGAGACTCGATTCGATCGTCTTGACGAAAAATTTGAGCAACAGCAAGCTGATCTTAATCAACTCAAAACCAATGATATCCAGAAACAAGCTGACATCAATGAGATTAAAACCACCCTCAATCAACAGCAATCTGTTACTAAGGAACTTCAAATTAGCGATCAGCAACAGCAAGCTGACCTTAATGAGATCAAAACGAGACTCGATCGCGTTGAGGAGCGACTGGGGAATCTAGAAATAGGCTTTGAAGAAATTAAGGATGTGTTAGGCTGGCTCAAGTGGATCGGAGGAGCAGTGATCATGATCGCCTTAGCATTAATAGCCAATACAATCTCAGCTTACATTCTCTAAGAAATCAGGGTTCAACTTGCCAATGAAAACGAGACGTTACCGTTTCCAAGACAGTTTTAATTGTTTTCGGGTCAGCAGAAGATAACATCACACTGGGATAAACCGCATCATCCCACTGAGGATGATAAAGACAACGACACGGACCAGAGGAAGTTTTAAAACCAAGCAACGCCGACACCACCTTGACATCATCATGAGAGAGTATTCCAGGATGAGATAAGATGGGTTGTCCGCTACGTGGATCGATTAAATCTGCGAGATTCCCTTGTTCTTTTAGGGTAAAAGCCACTTCAAACCCGAAACGCATAAACCGTTCTCGCAACCTTTGTTTTTCTTGCTCTACAATGTTTGAGCGAGTGGATAAGGAGAACTGTGCTTTTTGCAGGAAAATAATCACCCAAGCAGTGGGAAGACTCCAATCAGGTAACATTTTTTCTAGGTTATCTTGCACAAAAGGAGTTGGCTGACATAAGTAAACTTGTAAGGGCGCGATCGGTTCTGGAAACAACGTCAGAAGAGGAGAAAATTTTGGCAGTTTCACTGAGGGATAAACCATGTTTTTAACTGCAAGCCAATCAAAGATTATTTATAGTTTGACATCCTTTTGAAAAAATTGCTAGCAAAAAGACTAATTTAATTCACCCTCCAATCTGAATGATCAATTGTTTACTATTTGAGAAAGTTTGATGACAAAAGCAACGATTCAACTCATTATTTTCGGAATCACAGCGATCGCGGCGCTGGTTTTCTTCCTCCAAAATCTCTCTCCTGCGCTTGCGTTAGTGATTTTTGGCAGTGAAACGATCGCCCTTCCCATCTCTGCCTGGCTAATTCTCAGCGCAATTCTGGGTTTCCTCACCAGTATTATCCTACAATTTCTTCTTGGACTTGATGTCCGCAAAAAGAGGCGACCTCGGGAATGGGATCAAGAAGAGGAGGAGAGGGAGTTTCCAGAGACGGAAGCAGACAGAAACGAGCGTTTTACTGAACAAAATTCTCCAAATCAGCAAAAAAGGGCTCAATCTGAAACTTCAGAACCTCCTCCTGATTCTAGCGCCCGAGAAGAGGAAGACTGGGAATCTCCTCCCCAACGGGAAGATTGGAATCAAATCGATGACGATTGGGATATTGAACAACCTCCCAAGCGCGATCCTTTTGCTCAAAGAAGAGCGTCTAATTTCTACGAAGAAGAAGAGGAAACCCCCCCAAGAAGAGAGTCAACCTCTTATTATCGCTATCGAGGTGATCCTAACCCACAATCGAACTACTATCAGCGCGATCGGGTGAAAAGAGCGACTGAATATCGAATACAATCAGAAGAAACGCAGGATGATACCTATAACCAAGAAGAGGATAATGAAGAGGAAGAGAGAAAATCTCCTCCCATTTATGAAGCAAACTATCGGGTAATTCGTCCCCCACTTTGGAATTTACCACAAGAGGACAACGAAAAAGATGACAACGAACGCTGATTTATTACAAGGTTTAAATCTTTATCTCATTGGGATGATGGGAGTTGGAAAAACATCTGTTGGTTATGCGATCGCTCAACAAATGAATTATCGCTTTTTTGATACGGATGATTTAATTACAAAAGTCCAAGGAGAAACCATTGCTGAAATTTTTGCTAACGCTGGCGAAGATTATTTTCGAGATTTAGAAACCAAAGTGTTACAAGAAGTCTCAACTTGTACGCGCAGTGTCATTGCTACAGGGGGGGGTCTGATTTTGAAGAATCAGAATTGGAGTTTTTTACAACAAGGATTAGTGGTTTGGCTAGATGCGAACGTTGATTTAATTATGACCCGACTGGCTAATGATCAAAGTCGTCCTTTATTACAAACCGAAAATCCCCGACAAACTTTAGAAACTTTATGGTGGAAACGTCGCTCTCGTTATGCTCAAGCTGATTTACAAATTGAGATTGAACCGAAACAATCTCCTCATGAAATTGCTACTGTAATTTTAGATAAAATTCCTTATGTTATTAAAGAAAAATCAATTGACAGTGACCAGTTACCGATGAATAATCAATAACCAATAATCAATAATGATGAATGTTATGTTAGTTCCAATTACGCGGGAAAAATTCGACCAATTAGTCCCTTTTACTGCCACAATTGAGCAGTATCGCCATTATGCTGGCGAATGGCCAGATTTCGTCCGAAAACTTCTGATTTCCTTTGTCAGTGTTGTGATTATCTGGTTACTAGGAGAAATCACGAACAGTGCTGGGGCGAGTATTTCTCTATTTTGCGCGATCGGGGGTTTATACTGGTTATGGTCTCCTGTTTATTGGGCGACGCGGCGTAATCTAACTTATCGCCGTTTTCCCTATGGTGGTTTCTGGCGCGGACGAGTTTTAGAAGTATTTGTTAGCGAAGAGTTAGTGACAACTGAAGAAACCGTTGATGAACAGGGAGAATTAGTGATCATCGAAAACCGCGAACGACGGATTAATGTTAGAATGGGAGATAAAACAGGCTTTGAAATCCAAATTCAAGCACCCTTGCGTCGTCTTCATCGTAATATTAAAGAGGGTCAAATTGCAGAATTATTAGTCTTTTCAAAAGACCCTGATTTAGCTCGAATTAGCAAAATTAGCGATGTTTATTTTCCTCAACTTGATCTTTGGGTGAGTAGTTATCCAGTGCTGAGACGAGATATTTTTGTGGAAGTTTCTGAGGAGTTACGGAGTAAAAGTACACGGAAAAAAAGTCGATCTTCTCGTCAGTCTCGTCCTCGGTATAGTCGTAAGTGGTAAAGGATATTGTGATTTTTGATCAAGCACGACCCAGTTACTCCCCTGACTCTTCAAATGATCGCGATCGCGCCACCCAATCTTGTCCTAACTGAATACTGACCACCGAGTCTAGCGCACCCGTACTTTCCACCAGCACTTCCCCCACTCCAAGCACTTCCGCAACTGCTTCCGCGCTTTCAACGTCTCCATTTTGAGCAATGATCCGAGTGCTGGTTAACGGTTCTTCCCAGTCAGAGGACACATAAACATTGCGATATCCTGCTGCTGTTAACGCTTGACTCAGCGATCGCACTGCCAGATCATTTCCTGTGCTATCTTGAATAGCAATGCGAATGTAAGGAGAAACACCGCGATCAGAACCAGAGGCTCGACCCACATCAAAATTCCGCGCCATTATGCGATCGATCTCGCGCTCATTAGGAAGCCAATAACTAATCATTCGGTCTTGTTGTTCATTTTCAATGTCCCCAAACCGACCTGGAAGCATTAACATTTCTATATTTTGCCGATCTCGATTCGCTGTAAACCCAGCCAAAGCTAACAACTCTTCTACACTTAAATTCGTATCAACATTGGCTTGAACCACTGAAAAAATACTCGGAATTTTCGCTAACTTGGCAGGATTTAAAGCCTGTTCAATCAATGCTCGCATCAGAAGTTGTTGACGTTGAACACGCCCAATATCGCCATATTCATCATG
This sequence comes from uncultured Dactylococcopsis sp., assembly GCA_964463655.1. GTDB lineage: Bacteria > Cyanobacteriota > Cyanobacteriia > Cyanobacteriales > Rubidibacteraceae > Halothece. The sequence continues at coordinate 29,433 of CAYXDG010000014.1, read as the reverse complement.
ACGAAACAACATAAAATTAACGGCTGTTTCCCCATCTAATTGTTGCCATCCTTTTTTAATATCAATATAAAGATGTTGACTCTCATCCTTGTATTTCATATCTTTGGGAACATAAAATCTCACGCCCCCCAAAGCATCAATTAACTTTTCTACCCCTTGCACATTCACCCGCACATAGCGGTCAATAGTCACATCTTCTAAAAGATTACTAACCGCTTTCGCACTGAGTGCTGTTCCTCCCCGTTGATTGGCTGTATTGATTTTAATGCGTCCGTAACCTGGTAAATAAACAGGAGTATCCCTAGGAATAGAAAGGATAGAGAGGTCATTGGTGTTGGGATTAAAGCGCATTAACAACATCGTATCGGTTAACCCCTTAAAGGAATTGATCCGCGCATGATACCCCCCAACCTTTTCTGGAGATTGTCCTAAATCTGAGCTTAAGACCTTTGTTCCTAAAACTAAAATATTCACTGGGCGTGTCAATCGAGGGAGTTGCAGGGGAGTTTGCCGAGAAATCGTATCTTCCTCATTAAACGCAGCATCTTGTTCATGGGTATTTGGGGTGACTTGTAAAGGTTTTGAAGACAAAGCCACCGCCAATAAAGCGCCTGCTGTTGCGGAAAGCATCGCGACACCAGACAAGCCTAAACCAATTAAAAACCAATTGGGGGAGGGCGATCGCTTCTTTTTTGAAATTGGGGCTTTTTTCGATTTTGGATAAGATGGTTGGCTTCTCTGAACTTGCACGGGTTTCCTCACACTCCCTCACTTAATCTGATAATCGCTCAATTTATTTTACGAGTAAATTTGGCAAAAAACGACAATTGGCTGACAATTTTTCCAAGATTTAGACGGAACGAGACCGAAACAAATAGTTAGCCAAGGTGCTGAGTCCTAGCAGTTTTGGGGTCGCTCCTCGTCCCAGACGAATCAGTAAAACCAGACAACTAACAAAATAACCTGATGTGATCAAACCATCGAGATAAAGCAATCGCAGTGACCAAACAGGGGATGCTGTCATGTTACCACTGATACCAAGGAGACTATAAGCGATTAGCCAAGATAAAGCAAGCATAATCGACAAACGACTCACCGATCGCTGTTGAGGACTCCCTTGGCCCCGATAAAGCGTCCATGCTGCTGGAATCGTTCCCACAATCGGAATTAAGTAAAACGCGAGTTGAGTAAAATCGTGATGGCGTGGCATGATCAATTTTTTCCTCTAAACTAATGAAAGTTTAACAAGTTCTTTTCCCTGATCGTTTTTGCGTGTCGGATTAGTTATTGATCTGTAAACACCCAAGCGCGAAGCGCCATAACTATCCACTGTGGGGTTACTTTTTGAGCGAAGCCGAAGCCTCAACGCCGTACTCAAAATGCTCTGGTTTTTCTATGGGAGAATAGTGGGAGCGTTTCGCTCCCTACACATATAGTGCTACGTGCTTATATTAGGACATTTCCCGAACGGTGGGAGTGCGACCGTCTCGGTCGCTACTATTCTCCAGAATGTCCCAAACAAAACCTGTAGTGCTATATTAGGACATTTCCCGAACGGTGGGAGTGCGACCGTCTCGGTCGCTAGTCTTTTTAAGAACCTCCTAACCTGATTTTGTAGCGCTATACTATACAATCAGGTTTCATCTCAGATTAAACTCATCATTGCTTCACGATTGCGAAGAATCAATTCACCAAAGATGAGAATTCCAACTAAAATAAAAAGGACTCCCATGCTGCGCTCTAATACATTTTGAGAAAGGCGATTAGCTAATATTGAACCGAATTGTGCGCCAATTAAAACCCCCGGTGCGGTAAAAATTATCAGACTTAAAACCGTATCTAATGTTTCTCCGCCAGCTTGGGCAAATTGAACCACGTGACCAATGGAAGCAATGAGAGCAGTAATTGCAACAATAAAAACGCTGGTGGCAACAGCAACTTTACTGGGAACACGACACCGTTGAATCAGAAAAAAGCCATTCATTTCCCCTAAACCAGTGGAAACCATCCCAATAAATAATCCGCCAATTGTTGTCAGTAATCGCCCTTCAGTGCGGTTGCTAATGCGGTAGCAAAAAGTTTCTCCAGTATTGGCTGTAATACAAGTTTGTGGGGTTTTGCTTTCAAATTGAGCATTCTTTTGATCTAGAAGTTCAATGGTTTCTTCTTCCGGCGATCGCAGAAAACTGCTTGCAATGACCAATAAACCCACACTTAAAATTGTTTTCAAAATATCAGAGGGGATAAAACCCGCCACCCACGTTCCAAACAAAGCACTGGGAATACTGACCATTAACAACATCCTACCCAAATTGTAATCAATTAATCCTTTTTTAATATAGGCAAATAAACCACTGCTAAACCCAAAGACTTCCGTAATTAATCCCGTGCCAATTGCCACTTCGGTTGGTAGTTTTAAGCCGAGAATAAATAAAGGCGTAAAAAAGGTTGCCCCTTCCACACCAGAAGCCATGGCAATCGTTGCAATCACAATCGAAATCGGAAAAGTGTACCAATACTCAAAACTCATATTTCAACTCAATTATTTTGGTTTTCCTTGACTGTCATCAACTCTAGCGAGTTAGGATTAATTTTTCCTGATAAACATCAAACTTAGTTAGAATTCAGTTTCAATTCAGCAAATACTAATCTTTAAATTTTAGTCTAATAAGAGAAGAAAATATAAAAATACGCTAATAACCAATGACATTTTTACCTTCATATCCCAATACCAGTTTAATGGAAATCTTCCAAACTTATCCGAAATTATCACAACATATCCATCAATTTGCACAGGTTTTAATGCGCGAAGAATCTTCCTTTACCCCTGCCCAACGAGAATTAATGGCTGCTTTTGTTTCTGCTCTGAATGGATGTGAATATTGTCGGGACTCTCACACCGAGGTAGCAACTCAGTTAGGGCAGCCAGAAGGATTAGTAGAAGAACTGGTCAATGATATTGAAACCGCAAGTATTGAAGCAAACATGAAGCCAGTCTTTCATTACATTAAAAACCTAACCTTAGCGCCTCATGAAGTTAAGCAAACCGATATTGATGCCATTCTCTCTATGGGATGGGATGAAACAGCAGTCGTTCATGCCAATTTAGTTTGTGCTTTCTTTAATTTAATGAATCGCTGGGTGGAAGGCTTAGGCATTGATAGTAATTCCCAAGCGGTGCGCCAAGCCTCTCATCACCTCTCTCGTTATGGTTATCAAGGGATTGTTGATTTAGTAGTTCAAGGCTAATTCTTTTCCGCAGAAGCAACAGGAAAAGACAGAGTAATCGTAGTTCCCTCCATTTGATAAGATTGAATTGAAAAGTTCCCTTGATGAGACTCGACAATGCGTTTAACAATCGGCAATCCTAATCCTGTTCCTGAAGATTTTGTAGTAAAGAAAGGTTTGGTTAGCTTGGGTAATATTTCTGGTGGAATTGGCGAACCATAATTATGCACCTGCACTTTTACTGTCTCTTGTTCCCGCCATATTTTCCAGGTAATTGGCTCATGTGTCTCCACTGCTTCACAAGCATTGGTTATTAAATTAATGAAGACTTGTTTGAGCTTGGATTGATCCCCTAACAACTTGACGGGTTCTACAGGAGTGGTTAATTGGATGTCATGTTTTACCGAAAATTGATGATAGATGATTTCTAAAACATCTTGGGCTAACTGATTCAAATTAATAATTTCTTTTTCAACCAATTGGGGTTTCGTATATAAACGAATTTCCTCTAAAAGAGACTGCAGACGCTGCGCTTCTTGGGAAGCTAATTCTAAACGAGCATTATCTCGCGGCGGCAATTCAATTTTTTGTAGGGCTTCTAAGCCCATCAAAACTGTCGTTAAAGGATTCCGAATTTCGTGAACAATCATACTGGTTAATTCTCCCAATTCTGCGAGTGCTTCTGTTGCTTCTGTCGCTTCTTTTTCGGCTTTTAGTCGTTCCGAAATATCCCGCACGAGGGCAATAATACAAGGACGATTTTGAAACTGTACTACGGTTGCCGAAATTTCCGATGGGCGTTTTTCTCCAGACTTGGTTAAGCAACTCAATTGATTTGTCCAGCCTTGACCAACGGCGATAATATTACGAGTAAATGCCATAAGTTGAGGCATTTCTTCTGGGTGAATCCTAGAAACCGAAACTGAATTGAGTAATTCATCGCGGGAATAGCCTAATAGTTTTTCAGCTTGGGGATTGGCTTCTAAAATTTGATCAGCACTGGGATCGATGACTAAAATTGCATCGTTGGATGCATTAAAAATCTTACGAAAGGGTTGGTCATTCTCTGTTGATTTAGTTTCTAGTTGCTGTTTTAATTGTTGATTCTCTTGTTCTAATTCGGTAATGCGCTGTTGGAGTTGGTTTTCTCGATAGGAGATATTTTCAGCGGATTGGAGGAAGAAAGACATAATCAATGATTTTATTTTCAAACTTACCTCTAGTGTAGAATCCTCGATCGCGCATTGCTGTTAAGATGCTTAAATCACAAGAACAATGTTTTATATGACCAAGATAAATTGTTTTTGATCGCTTTAACGTCCCAATTACTGTTTTTTTAGGGATTGCCACGATGAAGCACGAGAAAAGCGGACTTTCTCATTCACTGTTAAGCTCTTTCATACTCTCTATTCAGACCATTATTTCAGACTATCTATACATAGTAGTAATCAGCAATATTGCTATACCAGTAACCAGTTGTTTGCATGATTCGACCTGATCAATGGATCTGAAAACTAATATGATTTCTTTATGAAGTTGCGCTTAATATAGCTTCAGTTAGAAAATCCTATCCAATTAAAGACATGATTGAAGCTGGATCAAAATGTATTTTTAAATACGGAAAACATCAATTGAAAAGATTTATAAGGGAGGTTTGATTATTACAAATAGTGAGGGGGAAGGGCAAGATTGATCTTAAGCGTTTCTTTCGATTAAAAGTGAATTGAAAACGCGATCGCGCCCTACAGTAGGTAGTAGTAACGTTTCATGGAGCATCGAAACTTATGACTCAAACCCGAAATCGAATCCACGATCCCGCCCATGACTATTTGGGAACTCACCAACCATTAGATGCAATTTTTAGCCCGAAAACGGTCGCCGTAATTGGTGCTAGCGAAAAGCCAGGTAGTGTGGGACGGACACTCCTCTGGAATTTAATTAGCAATCCTTTCGGCGGAACCGTTTATCCCGTCAACCCCAAGCGAGACAGTGTTTTAGGGATTAAGGCTTATCCCAGTTTAGATAGTATTCCCGACCCCATTGATTTAGCACTCATTGCAACACCCGCCCAAACGGTTGCTGGCGTGGTGAAAGAATGTACTCGCAAGAGAGTGAAAGGAGCAATTATTATTTCTGCTGGCTTTAAAGAAATTGGCGCACCTGGCATCGCTCTTGAACAAGAAATTAAAGCCGAAGCTCAAGCCCACAATCTCCGCATTATCGGCCCCAACTGTTTAGGCGTAATGAATCCTCATCATGGTTTAAATGCGACCTTTGGCAGTGCAATGGCGCTGCCCGGCAATGTAGGCTTTATTAGCCAGAGTGGGGCGTTGTGTACGTCGATTCTCGATTGGAGTTTTCGCGAGAATGTGGGGTTTAGTGCCTTTGTCTCTATTGGTTCGATGTTAGATGTCAATTGGGGCGATTTAATTGATTATTTAGGGGATGATCCCCATACTAACAGTATTGTAATTTATATGGAATCGATCGGGGATGCGCGATCGTTCCTCTCCGCTGCGCGAGAAGTTGCCTTAACTAAACCGATTATTGTGATTAAATCTGGACGCACGTCTGCGGCAGCCGAAGCGGCAGCTTCCCATACAGGGGCTTTAGCTGGAAGTGATGATGTCTTAGATGCTGCATTTCGACGGTCAGGGGTGCTGCGAGTGGATACCATTGATGATCTGTTTAATCTTGCGGAAATTTTAGCCAAACAACCCCGTCCTCAAGGGAATCGCTTAACTATTTTAACTAATGCGGGTGGCCCTGGGGTGTTAGCAACAGATGCGTTAATTCGTCACGGTGGACAGTTAGCAGAGTTAGCCCCAGATACGATCGCCGCTTTAAATAAATGCTTACCCACGCACTGGAGTCATGGCAACCCGATCGATATTTTAGGAGATGCCGAGCCAGAACGCTACAAGGACGCGATCGAGATTTGCGCCAATGATCCCAACAGTGACGGCTTATTGGTCATTCTCACCCCGCAAGCAATGACCAACCCGACAAAAACCGCCGAAACCCTTGCGCCCTTCGCCCATTACTTAAAAGGAAAACCCCTGATCGCCAGTTGGATGGGAGGAAATAGCATCGAAGCTGGGAAAAAGATTCTCAACGAAGCCAACATCTTCACCCTGTCTTATCCAGACACCGCAGCGCAAGTGTTTAACTTGATGTGGCGCTATAGCTACAACCTACAGGGAATCTATGAAACCCCCAGTTTCACCGAAGGAAAATCCGCAGATCAGGCACAAATTGAAGAAATATTCGATCGCGTTCGCGCCACAGGACGCAATCTTCTCACAGAATACGAATCCAAACAACTCCTCAATGCTTACCATATTCCCACAGTGGATACTCGCCTCGCAGACAGCCCAGAAGCGGCCGTCAGTCAAGCAGAAGCCATTGGTTATCCTGTCGTGTTGAAACTTTCCTCCGAAACCATCACCCATAAAAGCGATGTCGGCGGGGTCAAACTGAATCTCAAAGACGCAGACGCGGTGAAATCCGCTTATAATAGCATTCGTGAGGCTGTTCCTCCAGAACACTTCCAAGGGGTAACGGTTCAAGCCATGTTGAAACTAGACGGCTATGAACTGATTTTAGGAAGCAGCCTCGATCCGCAATTTGGTCCTGTGTTACTGTTTGGCACAGGCGGGTCATTAGTAGAAGTCTTCCAAGACCGTGCGTTAGCTCTTCCTCCTCTCAATACCACCCTGGCGCGACGGATGATGGAACAAACGCGAATCTACGAGGCGTTAAAGGGTGTCAGAGGACGTTCTACAGTGGATTTAGCAGCCTTAGAGCAGCTTTTAGTCCAATTTAGCCAATTAGTGGTTGAACAGCCCAGAATCAAAGAAATTGACATTAACCCCCTCTTAGCGCGAACTCCAGAAGAAGGGGGATTCGTTGCCCTTGATGCACGGGTCGTGTTACATTCTGAGGGAGAAGAACGTCCAGAACTCGCGGTTCGTCCCTATCCCATCCAGTACGTTAATCAATGGACATTGCAAGATGGCACTCCTGCGACCATTCGTCCCATTAGCCCTGAAGATGAACCCTTAATTCGCGCTTTTCACAGCACCTTATCTGAAGAAAGTGTGTATCTGCGCTATGCTCATCTGATTAAATTTAGTCACCGCATCACTCACAACCGACTCACTCGGATTTGTTTCATTGACTACGATCGCGAAATTGCTCTGGTCGCCGATCATGAAGATCAAGAAGGAAACCATGAGATTCTCGGGGTTGCACGACTGAGTCAGATTAAAGGCACTCACACCGCAGAGTTTGGAATGCTCATCAGTGATTCATATCAGCGCAAAGGACTGGGAACAGAGTTTTTGCGCCAACTGGTGAACATTGGCAAAGCAGAAGGACTCGAACACATCGTTGCTTATATTCTGCCTGAAAACCGTCCCATGCAAAAGATTTGTCAACGGTTAGGCTTTAAGGTTGAAGAAGACCCTGAAGAAGGCATGATGACGGCTGAAATCGATCTCACCACACTTTAATCCCGTCGGGTGGGCTTTGCCCACCTTTAACAACTAAAATTCACGAACAGTAGCTTGATTATCCTTAATTTCTCCCACTAAAATAATATCTGCTACCCCAACAAATAAACCATTTTCTAACACTCCCGGAATATTATTGATTTCTTTTTCTAACTCCCCTGGATTAGCAATTTCGTCAAACTTCACATCAATAACTAGATTTCCTTGGTCGGTTACCACAGGCCCTGCTTTTTTCACTGCCATTCGTAACTCTGGCTTCCCCCCCATCTGCTCTAATTTTCGCATCACAGGGGTCATTGCCATGGGAATGACTTCTACAGGTAAGAGAAAAGTTGATCCGAGTTTATCTACTAATTTTCCACTATCCACTACTACAATAAACTCATTTCCCAAGGAATCCACAACTTTTTCTCGCGTATGAGCCGCACCACCGCCTTTAATTAAATTCTTATTTGGATCAACTTCATCTGCACCATCGATCGCAACATCAATATGATCAACAGCATCTAAAGTGGTTAGAGGAATGCCATATTGTTTGGCGAGGACTTCTGCTTGAAACGAGGTGGGGATTCCTTGAATATTCTCTAGTTCCCCCTTTTGCAATCGTTCGCCGATATACTGAATGGCAAAGGCAGTGGTTGATCCTGTCCCTAAACCGACGATCGAGTTCGATTTTACTCGATCGGCCGCTGCTTTTCCCACTTCCTGCTTCATAATTTTAGAAAGGTCTGCATCTGCCATGATAGCCTCCTGACTTAGATATTGATTTGTTTTACCTTCAGCATCGTACCAAAATTTAGCGCTACCATTAGCACCAATCCGACATGATCTCCCCCAGCCCCCAAGTCTGGGGGAACTCCTTGCTACAGATGCGTGGGATGGAATGGTCAAGGTGTTCCGTATTGCAGAAATACTCAATCAATTAAGAATGGCAAAAAAGCAAAAATTTCCACATCTGTTAGGCTCAAAATGGACAGCACGGCAAAAGACATGGGGCTGGCGACACTTTGAAGTTGTTAACCGTAAAAATCAAGGGAAATGGGTTTTTGCAGAAATGGTTGCATCTTGTGATGAAAATGTGCGATTTTGGATTAATGCTCAACAATTAAAAGATAAAGATTTATGGCAACCAGGTTGGAAACCCTTAAACAATGAATAATTAATAATGGGTATAAGACTTATTGGCAGTCTCGATCGCTGTTGATCCTAAGTTTAATAGCACAGCAGTTTCTAAAATCAATCTCTTAATAATAGTTTCTCTGTCTTCTCTGTTATGAAAACACCTCGTTTAGCGACTCAAATCGAAGCAATTCTATACATTAAAGGGCAACCTTTGTCAATGAAAGAACTGAGTGAACATACCCACTGCGATCGCGCAGAAATTGAAGAAGCGATTGTCGAATTAATGTCAGATTATGCTCATCGAGATAGTGCTTTAGAAGTGGTAGAAACGCCAAATGGCTATAGTCTGCAATTACGATCAAATCATCAAAAATTTCTGCAAAATTTAGTCCCTGCTGAGTTGGGAGTTGGCGCTTTAAGAACCTTAGCCGCGATCGCACTCAAGACCCCGATTTTACAAACCGATTTAATAGAATTAAGAGGAAGCAGCGCTTATCAACAAGTGCAAGAATTAGTGGAATTGGAATTAGTGCGAAAGCGACCAGAAGGGCGATCATACTGGTTAGAAGTGACCAATAAATTTTATCAGTATTTTGAAATTGACGATCTCAATGAACAATTAATCATTAATCGTTAATCATTGTTTGTTTTTTAGGTAGAGACCTGCTATAGCCATCCTATATCAGTTATAAAAAGTTAGCTAACGGAAGCCCCCTAGGGCTGTGTCATTTGATTTCTCGAAAAACGTCAGAGCGTGTAGGATGATAAACTATACCCTAAGCAATATAAAGCAAGAGCCATGTCTAACGCTGAAACCCTAACTTTTCCTCCCTCTGTCCAGTTTTCCTCAGCCACAGAAGGCGAAACTCGCCCTTGGGGAAGTTTTACCACCCTTGAAGAAGGAACGGGCTATAAAATCAAACGTATTGAGGTGAAACCAGGACATCGCCTCAGTTTGCAAATGCACCACCACCGCAGCGAACACTGGATTGTTGTCTCTGGAACTGCTAAAGTGATTTGTGGAGACAGAGAAGAAATCTTAACCAGCAATCAATCGACTTATGTTCCCCAATGTACTCCGCACCGTCTCGAAAATCCAGGTGTGATTAATTTGGTACTAATTGAAGTGCAAAATGGAGAATATTTGGGCGAAGATGATATCATTCGTTTTCAGGATGATTATGCTCGCAGCTAACGTGAATGATTCAAATTAGTAACGCAGCCAAACAAGAAATTAAACGCATTCAAAGGACTCGCCAACAACAGGACAGCTACCTGCGCCTCGGCGTGAAAGAAGGTGGCTGTTCTGGACTTTATTATACATTAGATTGGGATCAAGAAATTCAAAGCAGCGATCGCCTTTATCCTCAAACAGACTTTTCTGTGGTCATTGATGAACAAAGTCTTCCTTATCTGAGCCAACTCACCCTAGACTATACAGAAGATTTAATGGGCGGTGGATTTCGTTTTAAGAATCCCCAAGCGATTAATCCCTGTAGCTGTGGGCTTTCCTTCGCCATTGGTTAAGTTTGCTTGCTAGAAAAGCTCTTGACAATTGCTATAAAAAAAAGATAAGATGGGATGCTGTTGACTTAAAATTAGCCGACAGCAGATGTCGTAATTAAACTTAGGAGTTGTCCAAGGCTAACTCATGCCCACTATCCAACAACTGATTCGCAGCGAACGCTCAAAGCTAACGCAAAAAACCAAATCCCCAGCCCTGAAGCAGTGTCCGCAACGGCGAGGAGTTTGCACAAGGGTCTATACCGCAACGCCCAAAAAACCAAACTCAGCCCTGCGGAAAGTAGCTAGGGTGCGCCTAACATCAGGTTATGAAGTAACCGCCTACATTCCAGGGATTGGTCATAACCTGCAAGAACACTCAGTGGTCTTGATTCGAGGCGGACGGGTGAAAGATTTACCAGGTGTCCGCTATCATATTGTTCGTGGAACACTAGATACGACAGGCGTTAAAGACCGTCGTCAAGGGCGATCGAAATATGGAACGAAACGTCCAAAAGAATAGAAAAATCAGTTAAGTTAGGAAAATTAGTTATGTCTCGTCGGAGTAACGTTAAAAAACCCCCAGTTCCTCCCGATCCAGTTTACAATAGCCGTTTGGTTAGCATGATGATCCGACGGTTAATGATGGGCGGGAAAAAATCAGTTGCGTCTAGAATCTTATACGATGCGTTTGCCATCATTGAAGAAAAAACAAGCAGCGACCCATTAGAAACCTTTGAACAAGCAGTGCGAAATGTAACACCCTTGGTTCAGGTCAAAGCCAGACGGGTGGGTGGGGCAACCTACCAGGTGCCAATGGAAGTGCGCCCAGAAAGAGGGACAAGTTTAGCATTGCGCTGGCTGTCACAATATAGTCGCAGTCGGTCTGGAAAAACAATGGCAATCCGTTTTGCCAATGAAATCATGGATGCGGCTAACGAAACAGGAAGCACCATTCGCAAGCGCGAAGAAACCCACAAAATGGCAGAAGCCAACAAAGCCTTTGCTCACTACCGCTATTAATTTGCATCGGAGAGAACGGCAAATAAGGTGGAAATGTAAAAAAAGTTATAAAATTGTAAACAGACCAAAAACGTATAGAAAAACCAGCACTGCTCAAATAAGGAGGTCGCTATGGCACGTACTATTCCCCTAGAACGAGTCCGCAATATCGGAATCGCTGCCCACATTGATGCTGGGAAAACCACAACCACCGAACGCATCTTGTACTACTCAGGGGTAGCCCATAAACTGGGGGAAGTTCATGACGGGAACGCAGTAATGGATTGGATGGCGCAAGAAAGAGAGCGCGGTATCACCATTACAGCAGCAGCAATAAGCACCAGTTGGCTCGATCATAAAATTAATATCATTGATACCCCCGGTCACGTGGACTTCACCATTGAAGTCGAACGCTCCATGCGGGTGTTAGACGGAGTGATTACGGTTTTGTGTTCCGTGGGCGGGGTACAACCCCAAACTGAGACGGTATGGCGACAAGCCGATCGCTACAGCGTTCCTAGAATTGTCTTTGTCAATAAAATGGACCGCACAGGGGCAAACTTTTATAAAGTGTATGAACAATTGCGCGATCGCCTGCGTTGTAATGCTGTTCCCATTCAACTCCCGATCGGGGCGGAAAGTGAATTCTCAGGTCTGATTGACCTAGTGGGAATGAAGGCTTACATCTACACCAATGACGTGGGAACTGATATCGAAATCAGCGAAATTCCCGAAGATATGATGGAGCTTGCTCAAGAGTATCGTGCCAAGCTAGTTGAAGCAGTTGCCGAAACAGATGAAGAACTCTTAGAAAAATATCTCGCGGAAGAATCTCTTGAGGAGGAAGAACTCCGCGCAGGGTTACGCAAAGCAACCTTAACCCGAGAAATTGTACCCCTGTTATGTGGGTCGGCTTTTAAAAATAAAGGAGTCCAACTCCTTTTAAACGCGGTGGTTGATTATCTTCCCGCCCCGACAGAAGTGCCTCCCATTGAAGGGATTCTCCCCGATGGCACGCAAGCGACTCGTCCCTCCAGCGATGATGAACCCTTAGCCGCTTTAGCCTTTAAGGTGGCAGCTGATCCCTTTGGACGACTGACCTTCGTGCGGATTTATTCAGGGGTCTTGGAGAAAGGCAGTTATGTGTATAACGCCACCAAGGATAAAAAAGAACGCCTCTCGCGATTGATTGTGATGAAATCCAACGATCGCATAGAAGTCGATGAACTCAGAGCCGGAGAACTCGGCGCGATCGTGGGCTTGAAAAACACCACCACAGGGGATACCATTTGTGATGAAAACAACTCCATTATCCTAGAATCCATCTTCATCCCTGAACCCGTGATTTCCGTAGCGGTAGAGCCGAAAACCAAAGCAGACATGGAGAAACTTTCCAAAGCCCTGCAAGCTCTTGCCGATGAAGACCCCACCTTCCGTGTCAATACTGATCCAGAAACCAATCAGACAGTCATTGCTGGTATGGGAGAACTTCATCTTGAAATTTTAGTGGATCGGATGCTGCGAGAATACAAAGTGGAAGCAAACATCGGTCAACCGCAAGTCGCCTATCGCGAAACTATTCGCCAAGGCAGCAAAGCCGAAGGAAAATTCATTCGTCAAAGTGGTGGTAAAGGACAATACGGTCACGTCGTTTTAGAGGTAGAACCAGGAGAACCAGGCACAGGCTTTGAATTTACCTCTAAAATTGTTGGGGGGGTCATTCCCAAAGAATACATCCCCTCTGTAGAAGAAGGGATTAAAGAAACCTGCGAGTCTGGTGTCTTAGCAGGCTATCCCTTAATTGATGTGAAAGTCAGACTCATCGACGGGTCTTACCATGATGTGGACTCCTCGGAAATGGCTTTCAAAATTGCTGGCTCAATGGGCATTCGCGAAGCCGTGAAAAAAGCAAGCCCAGCATTGTTAGAGCCAATGATGAAAGTGGAAGTAGAAATTCCCGAAGACTTCTTAGGAGATGTCATGGGCGACTTGAACTCTCGTCGCGGTCAAATCGGTAATATGAATACCGAGGAAGGACTTGCCAAAATTTCGTCAGAAGTCCCCCTCGCGGAGATGTTTGGTTATGCCACCGACATCCGCTCCAAAACTCAAGGTCGAGGCATCTTTACGATGGAATTCAGTCACTATGCTGAAGTTCCCAATCATGTTGCTGAAGCCGTCATTGCCAAAACCCAAGGGAACAGATAACTAAGATATTTAAGGAATAATTAACTCATGGCACGGGAAAAATTTGAACGCACAAAAGATCACGCCAACATTGGTACAATCGGTCATGTTGACCACGGTAAAACTACGTTAACTGCTGCTTTAACCATGACCCTATCTGCTTCTGGTCGGGCCAAAGCACGGAGATACGAAGATATTGATGCAGCCCCTGAAGAAAAAGCTCGGGGAATTACCATCAATACCGCTCACGTGGAATATGAAACCGACAAGCGTCATTATGCCCACGTAGATTGCCCAGGACACGCGGACTATGTGAAAAACATGATCACGGGGGCAGCACAAATGGATGGGGCAATTCTGGTCTGTTCTGCTGCTGACGGCCCTATGCCTCAAACTCGTGAGCATATTCTGCTTGCGCGTCAGGTCGGGATTACTCACTTAGTGGTTTTCCTTAACAAAGTGGATCAAGTCGATGACGAAGAACTTCTAGAGTTAGTTGAGTTAGAAGTCCGCGAACTCCTCAGTGAGTATGATTTCGATGGCGATGAGATTCCCATTGTTTCTGGCTCAGCGCTCATGGCTGTAGAAGAACTCACCAAAGACCCCAAACTAGGTCAAGGAGACAATGAGTGGGTGGATAAAATCTACGACTTAATGGATGCAGTAGATGATTATATCCCCACTCCTGAACGTGATATTGATAAGCCCTTCCTGATGGCAGTTGAAGACGTATTCTCCATTACTGGTCGGGGAACGGTTGCGACAGGTCGGATTGAACGGGGTAAAGTCAAAGTTGGCGAAGAAGTGGAAATTGTCGGCATTGGCGAAACTCGCAAAAGTACGGTAACGGGTGTGGAAATGTTCCAAAAAACCCTTGATGAAGGGCTTGCTGGGGATAACGTCGGGATTCTCTTACGGGGGATTCAAAAAGAGGATATTGAGCGCGGAATGGTACTGGCAAAGCCCGGTACAATCACCCCTCATACTCAATTTGAAGCTGAGGTCTATGTCCTCAAAAAAGAAGAAGGCGGTCGTCATACCCCATTTTTCCCGAATTACCGTCCTCAGTTCTATGTGCGAACCACTGACGTAACGGGTACGATTAATGCTTTTACGGCTGACGATGGCAGTTCCGCAGAGATGGTCATGCCCGGCGATCGCGTCAAAATGACGGTAGAACTGATTAACCCTGTTGCCATTGAACAAGGAATGCGCTTCGCGATTCGTGAAGGCGGTCGCACCATTGGGGCTGGCGTTGTTTCCAAAATCGTTCAATAGCTCACTTCGATAACTCCTCAAGAGCAGCAACGGATGCGTCCGATGTTGCTCTTTTATTCGCTCCGAACCTTGACAACTCAATTAACTTGATCTCATAAAACTATGGCAACTCTCCAACAGCAAAAAATTCGGATTCGTCTCAAAGGCTTCGATCGCCGTTTATTAGATACCTCTTGCGACAAAATTGTCGAAACTGCCCAGCGCACTGATGCTAACGCCGTCGGGCCAATTCCCTTGCCCACAAAGCGCAAAATTTATTGTGTCCTGCGATCTCCTCACGTCAACAAAGACTCCCGTGAACACTTTGAAACCCGCACTCACAGACGGATTATTGATATCTATCAACCGTCTTCTAAAACGATCGATGCGTTGATGAAACTTGATCTGCCTGCAGGGGTGGATATTGAAGTCAAACTGTAAGCCATTTGTAGTAGGGTAAGCAACCCTACTCTCAACCGTTGCTCCTCCTCTTTGTAAACAAAAGTAACATTTTCGGCTTTGAGACGAGAGAAAATGCTACTCTGATGGCGGTCACAAGACATAATGATAAAGTCTGAAAAATCAAGCCGAGTAGGAATCAATGGAACCCGTCACAACAAAAGAATGGTTTTTTATTTTATTATTGTTGGCAATCCCGCTTGTTAACATAATTTTTCTCATTATTTATGCAACAAATAATAATGTTAAGCCAAGTTTGACCAACTATGCTAGAGCAATTTTCCTCTGGTTTGCTGTCGGTTTTGGTTTAGCATTCTTGATTGGCATTCTCTCAGCGATTCTTGGTGCTTAACTTTAAGGAGGAAAATTATCCAAGAAAACACAAACACAACAGTGATTGGAGAAAATGCAAGGAAAGAATTGGCCGATCGCGCAGCTACCTCGTCTCGATGAAACCA
>CAYXDG010000014.1:5743-13603 GCA_964463655.1 uncultured Dactylococcopsis sp. | reverse complement strand
AAAATGCAAGGAAAGAATTGGCCGATCGCGCAGCTACCTCGTCTCGATGAAACCACACGATCGCGCCTGCAACATTTAGGAATCACAACCACTCAAGGATTATTACTGAAAGCTCGAACCACTCAGGGAAAAGAAGAAATCGCCCGCTATCTGGAACAAAAACCGCAACAAGTGAGTAAATGGGTGATTATGGCAGATTTAGCGCGGGTTGAGAGTGTGGGGTGTGAATATTGTGGGTTAATTCTTCATACAGGAATCGGCTCGATCGCCCAGTTAAGCCAGATGCAGCCACACCAACTGCACCGTCAAATTTTACGCTTGCAAGTCTCTCTTTTCCAGCGTAAAGATTACTGCCCCCATGTCGAAATCGTGCAAAAATGGATTCTAGAAGCAAGGCAATTGATAATTGATAATTGATAATTTGAACCAAGAAAAAAGAACAATGAACAATTTATTGGTAACAGGTGGTGCGGGGTTTATTGGCTCTAACTTTGTGCATTATTGGTTAAAGCATCATCCTGATGACTCTGTGGTTGTTTTAGATGCCCTGACTTATGCAGGAAACCGTGATAATCTCAAGGAGATTGAAACACAATCGAATTTTTATTTTGTTGAAGGAAATATCCGCGATCGCGCTTTAGTTGATCGTTTGCTCAAAGATTATCAAATTAATATCATTGCACATTTTGCAGCAGAATCTCACGTCGATCGCTCAATTCTTGCCCCAGATACCTTCATCCAAACGAATATTATTGGCACATTTACCCTGTTAGAAGCCTTCCGCAATTATTATCCAAAATTGGAGAAGCAAGGGAGGTTTCTGCACGTTTCCACAGACGAAGTTTATGGCACTTTAGAGCCAGATGATCCGCCATTTCAAGAAATAACCCCTTATGCGCCAAATAGCCCTTATTCTGCCTCAAAAGCAGGGAGTGATCATCTGGTTCGCGCTTACCATCATACCTATCAATTGCCCACATTAATTACTAATTGTTCTAATAATTATGGTCCTTATCATTATCCAGAAAAGTTGATCCCCTTGATGTGTATTAACATTTTATTGGGAAAATCTTTACCTGTTTATGGGGATGGTCAAAATGTCCGAGATTGGTTGTATGTGCTTGATCATTGTTCTGCTTTAGACACAGTAATTCAGCAAGGAAAACCAGGCGAAACTTATAACATTGGCGGAAATAATGAAGTAAAAAATATTGACTTGGTAAAAATGCTTTGTCAGTTAATGGATGAACTTGCGCCAAGTCTTCCTGTTTCCCCAGCAGAAGAATTAATTACCTTTGTTAAAGATCGACCTGGACACGATCGCCGTTATGCCATTAATGCAAGTAAAATTAAAAATAAGTTAGGATGGAAACCTTCCGTGACAGTTGAAGAAGGATTACGCCAAACTGTTGGTTGGTATTTAAAAAATCGCCATTGGTGGGAGCCTTTATTATCCCAAGAGTATCAGGAATATTATCAAAAAGTTTATCATGTCTAAGCAACTGATCTAATTGCGGTTTCTTGTACCTGTTTTAAGGGAATTTGATGCTGTTGCGCCAGTTTAACACAATCCTCATATTCGGGCTGAATATTAATGATTTGATCTCTGAAAAACGCAACTTTTACCCTGACGTTTCCCAGAGAAGTTTCTATGTCCTTGATTTCTCGTTTTAAGGCGCTGCGATGCTGGATTTGACGGCGAATTCCGATCGTCGTTGTTTCTCGAAATAACACTTCTTCACAAGCGAAAATCTTATCCACTGGACAAATCACCGTGATTAATGTTCCTAAACGAGACTTTTTCATATTGACTGCTTGAGTAAAAACATCCAGCGCCCCAACTGGCAACAGTAAGTTTGTACAATAAGCTAAGATTTGGGGAGAAAGATCGTCAATCTGGGTTTCTAAAACTGCGATCGTTTCTAAACTCTCTTCTGAGGTGGTTTCCCCTAGCCACAAGCGCAAAACATTGGGAAGAGATAAACACCTGTTTCCTGCACCTAATCCCACTTTTTTCACGGTCATCTGAGGAAACTCTCCAAATGCTTTCGTTAACGTCACCGCGATCGCTGCTCCTGTGGGAGTCACTAATTCTTTGTTAATTCCATTACTATAAACAGGAACATTCCGTGATTCCCATAACTTGACAACAGCGGGGACGGGGACAGGAAGTTGTCCATGAGAAGCATTCACGGTTCCCCCACCAAGAGGAAGCGCGGAACAATAAATATCTTCCACAGCTAACCAGTGTAATCCTAGACAAGTGCCAACAATATCCACGATCGCGTCCGTTGCGCCAACTTCATGAAAATGAACTGTGTTGGGAGACACCCCATGTACCTTTCCCTCGGCGATCGCTAACTGATTAAAAATTCCTAAACTCCAAGTTTCCACCCGAGGAGGGAGGTTAGCATTCTTGATCAGGGTTTCAAGATCACCAAGATGACGATGAGGAGGAGTGGTAGTGGTCAACTCGACTTCCACTTTGGTTGCGACTTGTCCATTGTGAGAGAGAGTTGTTTGTGATAGGTGATATTCTTCTGAAATTCCCAACCGTTGAAGCTCAGACATGAGATAATCCAGAGGGACACCAGCATCGACTAAAGCGCCCAAACACATATCTCCCGCGATTCCCGTTGGACAATCAAAATAGACAAGATTTGTCATGGCTAATGTTTATTCTATTCATCCAGAAACTCCCCAAGCACGTCTGTTAGAAACCATTTCTCAACAGCTAAAGAGTGGGGCAATCATGTTATATCCTACAGATACAGTGTACGCGATCGGGTGCGATTTAAATGTTAAATCGGCAGTGGAAAAGGTTCGTTTTCTGAAACGATTAAGCAATGACAAACCCTTGACCTTTTTGTGTTCGTCTTTATCGAACATCGCTGATTATGCACGAGTTAGCGATCCTGCTTATCGTTTGATGAAACGGTTGATTCCAGGTCCCTATACCTTTTTATTACCAGCAACAAAGCTAGTCCCTCGTTTAGTGATGAATCCCAAACGAAAAACCACAGGGATTCGTGTTCCTGATCATCTATTATGTCAAGCATTATTAGACAGTTTAGGAAATCCGATTATTTCTACCTCTGCTTATTTTTCCGATCGTGATGAAAAAGCTCGTCTATTTGATGCTTTTGATAAATCAGTTGATCTGATTATCGATGATGGGTTAGAGTTACAAACTGAAGTTTCCACAATTATTGATCTCACTTCTGATGAACCCAAAATTATTCGAGAAGGGTTGGGAATGGATCAGATTATGTTATAAGATTAATATCTACTGTTGCGTATTTACTGATCATTTCGACACCAAGAAACGATAAACGCTGTTCCTTTTTGGGGGTGATCAGGAGGAGTTGCTGGACTAATTAATTCAATCTCTCCTTGCATTTGTTCAATATATTCTTTCGCGATCGCAAGTCCTAAACCTGTCCCTGGAATATCACTCTGTGACTGGATTCCCCGATAATGACGCTCAAAGATTTTCGGCTGATCTTCTGGGGGAATTCCATCACCATTATCTCGAATGGTAATTGTCTGTTTTTCAGTGTTTTCTTGCGAGAGAATGACTTCAATTTTGCCGTGCTTAGGAGTATATTTAATCGCATTATCCAGAAGGTTGTTTAAGACCTCTTGTAAGGCTTTTGCGTTAGCTTGAATGGGAGGAAGTTGCGGTGTAATATCAGCTTTTAGTTGAATTTCTTTCTCTTGCGCGATCGCGCGGGTGGATTCTAAAATGGGCTTTATGACTTCACTTAAGTTTACCTTTTCTAAAGGTAAGGATTGACTAGGTGGCAGGGATATTATGCTAGAATTGGCTTCAGGAATAGCTGCGGTTTCAATGGTTAAATCATCGGTTTCTGTTTGAGCCATGTTATCCAAATAATCGCCCATGTCTTTTAATAATTCTTGTAGGCGATCGCTTTCTCGCATTAAATTTTCAGCAAGGGAAAGATTTTGGGAATTGTTCTCTGGTTTCAAGCGTTTGAGAAGCAGTTTCCCAAAGGTTTTCAGAGCCATTAACGGATTGCGTAACTGATGTAAAATATTGTCAAGGCGATCGCGCTGCCGTTCTTGTTGCCATTGCGAAGCGCGTAGTTTTTGCTGTAATATCCCTTGACGCTGGTCTAAAACACAAGCAAGAGTGATGGTTTCTGCGGTACGCTGAATCTGGTTAAACTCTGAGGCACTCCACTGCGCGTCTTCCCGTGCAACGACTAACAACCCCATCATGACATTTTCGTGGAGGAGAGGAAACACCACTTGATGCTGATTGAATTGATTCACAGGATCAAGTTTTGAATGTGGTGGTGGGGTGGTCAACTGTGAGGTAAGCTCAGAGGGAGATGTATCCCCCGGCAATTCAAAGGGAGTGTTTGGCAGCGAAGCATCATCAGAAGACACAAAAATTCCTTGGTCAATGTCTGCTTCCCATTGACGGTTTTCTTCTGGATAGACAACAATTGGAATTAGTCGTCGCGTTCCAGATTCGAGTTCCTTGGTCAAGTAAACCGCACCGCGATCGGCGTTTAAACCTTCTTGTAAATTATTGACCTGTGAACGGCAAAGTGAAGTAAATTCAGAACTAGCGGGGAATAAAAGTCGGTTCACCATTATGGAGAGACAGCACTTAACTTGAACGTTGAACCAGCGCCAATTTCAGGCTCTAAAATCTATTTTAATGTTTTCTGTATCAAAAGAAACCTCCCCCAAAGTAGCAGATTCCGTCGCGTGTAAATTTTACCCTTTTGCTGCGATCGCTGTGCTAACAGATTGTTAGAATAGTTAATTTACCCTGCAAAGAAAACGATTAACTGTGCGTTTTGACGTTGTTACCTTATTTCCAGACTTTTTTCACTCTCCCCTCAATTCTGGGATCGTTGGAAAAGCGATCCAGAAAAAGATCGCAGAAGTCAACTTTGTCAATCCTAGAGACTTTGGGTTAGGTAAACATCGTCGGGTGGATGATGAACCTTACGGGGGAGGTGTAGGAATGTTATTGAAACCAGAACCCATTTTTGCAGCAGTGGAATCTCTCCCCCAATTTCCTTCCCGTGAAATTATTTTGATGACTCCCCAAGGAGAGCCAATGAATCAACCTTTATTCCGCGATCTTGCTCGAAACTATGACCAATTAGTGTTAATTTGCGGTCATTATGAAGGAGTTGATGAACGGATTCGAGAACATTTAGTCACGCGGGAAGTCTCTCTGGGAGATTTTATTTTAACCTGTGGCGAAATCCCAGCCCTAGCGTTAATTAATGGGGTGATGCGCTTACTTCCAGGAACCGTTGGGAAAGCAGATTCTCTCAAAGCAGAGAGTTTTGAAACAGAATTGCTAGATTATCCTCAATACACCAAACCTGCTGTTTTTCGCGGGTGGGAAGTTCCCCCTGTGCTGCGATCGGGTCATCATGGCGCGATCGCCCAGTGGCGAAAAGAACAACAGATCAAGCGCACTCAAGACCGTCGTCCAGACCTCTGGAAAAAATGGAAAAACCAACAATTGTAAATTTACCTCCTCCTCGTCCAAAAAGTATAAAGCAAGAAGAATCTGGAACTTAACCCTCATTCAAAACGTCTCCTCTCAAAGATTAATTAGGTCAAAAAGATGATGTGGAACGAAATTCTCAACATTGATAATCTCTTTATTTATAGCATTTGTTTGGTCTTTAGCATTGGCTTAATGATCGAAATAAAGCTAACCCTTAACTACTATCGAGAAACAGCTAAAAGAGCCAAGCAAACCAGCGAAACTCGCGATTTATCGATTTTTAATAAAGGAAATATCCGCAGCCCACTGCATTTTATTCCCACTCTCCTCACCGCATTAGGAATTTTAGGAACATTCTGGGGAATTTTTCGGGGGTTAGAAGGAATTGATCTCGATTCAATTAATAATACTGATATTTTACTGGCTAATAGTGCTGATTTATTAGTGGGGATGAAAACAGCATTTCAAAGTTCCCTTTGGGGGTTAGGAGGGGCAAGTTTATTTATTCTCTTTCTGGCCATAACAGAAGGATTAAAACGCGATCGCAGAAATCATTTTCTTAAAAAACTTCGTCAGATAGGCAATGATCAAAATAACTCAGATTTTCTCAATCAATTACGGAAGATTGCGAATAAAATGGAAGGACTGGGGACGCTTAATGCTCAAGATATTGGGCAAGAAGTTGCTACTGCCTTCAAGCCAACTTTCCAAGAAATGAGTAATTATCTGAACACCCAAAATCAAACTTTACAAAGTATAGCAATTTTCCAACCTAAAACCATTGCTGAAGAAATTGCCATTGCCTTAAAGCCGACTTTTCTAGACATTAAAACTGATCTTAATCTGCAAGGTCAAGCACTGCGAAAAGAAGTCATAGAACCTGTGGGGAGTTGTCTAGATAATACCGCTAAAATTACTAAAGAAGCTGCGATCGCAGTCCAAGATTTAAAAAAGGAATTAGGTAGCTTTTCTGAAAGTCTCGCTAACTCCATTCAAACCATTCAACAGTTCCAAAAGCACACTCTTGGACAACTAGAAACCTTCGCCCAAAACTTACAACAAATTCTTAATCAATTTCAAACCGATACCCAAGGTGTCATGGAACAAATGACAACAGATATTCATCATGTAGTTCATGAAAGTATCTTAGGAATGGAATCCCAACGCACTGCTTTTGCTGAAAGCGCTCAACAAGCATCTATAACTTTTCAAAGCATACGAGAAGACTTGCAAGCTGCTTTAAACACTCAAGCACAACAACAAAAAATGATGTTAGAAACTGTGCAAACTTCCACAGAAAATATCTTAAAGGAAGCCAATAACGCTTTTCTTGAACAATCAAACACTCTCACCCGTATCGGAAACGAAGCCTCAGCAATGATAACAAATGCTAACGAAAACTTACGCAGCAGCATCACAGAAACCCTTAATGAAAGTATCTCAGGATTGGAAGCGCAGCGCAATGCTTTTACAGAAAGCACTGAGGAAACAGCCCAAACTTTTCAACACATACGAGAAGATTTACAAGCTGCTCTAAACACTCAAGCAAGACAACAGCAAGTCATCTTAGAAGATGTACAAACTTCTACAGAAATGATTTTACAAGAAGCCAATAACGCTTTTCTTGAACAATCAAACACTCTCACCCGTGTCGGAAACGAAGCCTCAACAATCATGAGTCAGGCAAGTAATCATCTCAGCCAAACCCTAACTAATGTTGATACAATGCTACAAAATACAAGGCAAACTGTCCAAGAAGAACTAGAAACCTTTCGCATTAATTATCAAGACTCATTGCATCAGTTTTTTGAACAACAAGATACTCTCTTAGGAGAAACCCTAGGAAAACAACGAGAAGGGTTAGCAGTGGTGGTAAAAGACTTCCAGAAAGTCTTTCAAGAAGATGCCATCAAGATGGGAGAACAAGTCATTTCTAGTATGGATAAAATTGAAAACACAGCCAAAAATGTGAGTGACTTAGCCAATACAATGGGATTAAATTCTGCCGAACGGTTAGCACAACTACAAAAAATTGCCCAAACTTTGAGCCGTGAATCGGAAATAATTAATCACGCTTATGAAACCTTAATTGAACGTTTTAATCAGGGTTTAGAAAGTTGGAATCAAAGCCTTACTCAATACTTTGAACAAGCCAATGAAACCTATCAGCAAGGACGACAAGAATCAGAACAAGCAGCCGTTGAGGTGTGTTATCAATTGCATGAAACGTCTCAAGGATTAATGAGTGTGGCTCATTATTTGGTTGCAGCAGCCAATGATTTAAATAATACGACCAGCTATCATGGTTAGTGTAAATTGTTTTGTCCCCCAATTCTGGTGGGCTTCCGTCAGTCAAC
>CAYXDG010000014.1:0-5643 GCA_964463655.1 uncultured Dactylococcopsis sp. | reverse complement strand
ACATACGGAATAAATGATTAAATTTAAGTAAAAAAATGGATCACTTGAATCAAATTGATGAATTAGAGTTAGAAGACGAACCAGAACAAGCAAGTGGTGTGTGGCTATCAATCAGTGATTTAATGTCAGGGTTATTATTATTTTTTGCGTTGCTATTTATCACCACTCAAATTCAACTACAACGGAAAATAGATGAACTGAGAAAGTATCAAGAAGCACTGAAAAATTTACCATTAATTGTGACAACTGCAATTGAAGAAAGTGTTGATGGTGAAACTATACAGGTTGATCCAGAGACAGGAGATGTCAGCTTAGATGATAAGATTTTATTTGCAGAAGGAGACTCAGAATTAAAACCTGAAGGAAAAGAATTTCTTAATAAGTTTATTCCAATTTACAGCAAAGTTATTTTTTCTGAGGCAGAATTTGAACAAGAAATTGCACGAGTTGTTATTGAAGGTCATACCAGTTCTAAGGGATCAGAAAAAGCCAATCGTGCTTTAAGTTTAGAACGAGCTTTATCCGTTGCCAATTATATCTTTTCTGAAGAACTTGATTTTCCCAATGCCAAGCGTTTTGAAGATAAAATTTTAATTAGTGGACGCGGAGAAATTGATGCAAATCAAGCGATCGATGATCCCAAAGATCGTAAGGTAACTTTTCGCTTTCAACTCCGTCGTCCTAATTTTAGTGAGTTTGTTAATCAAGAAGAAACATTCAAAAAATAACGTTATCTAATGATGGGCGATATCCACCCTACTTTTCAAATCAAATGATCAAATTTCAGTCTATTATTCCAATTAAGCCATTAAACTTAAAGCCAACAGCACTAACAAAACTTGCTGCTGAAATGGCAAACCATTCTAAATTTTCTCCTCTAGTCCTACCATCAAGGGTTAATCCTGAACGAAGTTTTCCTCGTTCTTTAGATGAAATTTTTATGGATTTAGAGGAGGGACAAGGCGATAGAATTAGCTGCTTGGAATGGGTTTACTGTCTTGAACAAAAGCCAGATTGGGATGTTCAGCATTCCCAAGAACAACAACTGAATACTTCTGGCTTAATTTGGCAAGCTGCTTTTGACAATTATCTCCTAAAGCAGCGCTTATGTTGGCGATTAGCGTATTATCATGATGGCGATAAAAAGGCTTTAGCAGGGTCTCTGGTGGAGACGTTTTCGACTTTAGCAGATATTGTCAGCCGTGATGATTTAATGGTAGAAATTTTAGCAAGTTTCAAGCAGCGCGATCCTCTTTCATCGATCGCGAATCTTGCTCTAATAGAAAAAGTAACACCTCAGCAATTATTTAAGATGGCTGCATTACCCACAAACTTAAATATATTTGATGATTTAGCAGTCCTTTGAGTTCTCCACGGGTTAAAACCACCTAGACTGGTTGGGACTATTCTTCTTCGGGAACCAGATCATCAGCTTCACCATAACGGGGTTGTGGGGGGATGGCTGCAACGATCGCGTCAATAACCTTACTCACAGTCACAATTTCAAGACCCAAGTCTGGTAAACTTTGTCCTTTTGGCACGATCGCCCGTTGAAACCCTAATTTCGCTGCTTCTTTAATCCGCAGTTCTAATTGTGACACTAAGCGAACTTGTCCCCCTAATCCCACTTCTCCGATGAGTGCTGTTCTGGGATCAACAACGCGATCGCGGAAACTGGCGACTACTGCCACAGCAATTCCCAAATCTGCAGCAGGTTCTTCTACCCCCAATCCTCCCGCCGTGGCTACATAAGCATCTAACTTGGAGAGAGGAATCCCCACCCGCTTTTCTAACACTGCTAAAATCTGTTGGAGACGGTTATAATCAACGCCTGTGGTTGCCCGTCTCGGAGAAGTATAACTGGTGGGACTGACCAATGCTTGCAATTCTACCACGATCGGGCGTGTCCCTTCACAAGCGACAACAATGGCGGTTCCAGGGACCGATTCATCTCGATTTCCTAAAAATAATTCTGAGGGGTTTTCCACTTCCCGCAAACCATGATCGATCATTTCAAAGACTCCGATCTCATGAGTAGCCCCAAAGCGATTTTTCACGGAACGCAGGAGACGATGAGACGCATAGCGATCACCCTCAAAATACAGAACCGTATCTACTAGATGTTCTAACACCCTTGGCCCAGCGATCGCCCCCTCTTTGGTCACATGACCGACAATTAACAGCGTCACATTCTCCCGTTTCGCCACCTGCATCAGCGCTGAGGTACATTCTCGCACCTGCGCCACCGAACCAGGCGCCGAACTTAAAGAAGCGAAATAAAGAGTCTGAATACTATCAATAATCGCCAAGAGAGGTTTCAGGGATTCTAACTCCCGTAAAATTTCTTCTAAGTCGGTTTCTGCTAAAACATAAAGGTTGTCATCGCTGAGACTTTTCGATGTCTGACCATTACTTTCCTCTTCTGGAAGGTCCGTTAATCCCACCCCCAGACGAGAAGCGCGTAATTTTACCTGTTGTCCCGACTCCTCCGCAGAAACATACAAGGTTCGTTGGGTTCTTGCGGTTTGGTTCGCCACCTGTAATAATAAAGTGGATTTGCCAATGCCAGGATCGCCCCCAATCAGCACCAAAGACCCTGGCACAAGACCCCCCCCCAAGACGCGATCAAACTCCAGATATCCAGACCCAAAGCGTGGCTGTTCATCATTCTGAATTTGAGAAAACTTGAGGGAAACCCGAGGCTGAGGTGATTTCTTCTTATTAGCCGTCGTGGGATGCTTGTTCGATTGCCATCCACTCCGAGAATTGGTGCTTGCTTGCGTAATCACTTCTTCCTCTAGCGTGCCAAATTCTCCACACCCTGAACACTTCCCGAACCATTGATTATGTTCTGTCCCACAAACATTGCAAACATGGATAATTTTCGGTTTTGACATTTTAAGTTAACATTAATTTATTTTCGGTGGTTTGTTGCCAAATGTTAAGATGTATTTCTACAATTTGTAAACCTAAAACTAATCTTAGGAATTGATGATTCTTGGCAAGTAGGGATAACTTAGTCTCTAGGAACTCCTTGCTCAAGGATATTCTAGAAATAGAAAAGACTAATCAAAAATATTTAGGATCATTTAGGAAAGTTGAAATAAAAAGGAGTGTTAAAAAATTTGGAAAATCATAAAGAAAAAATCCTTGTCGTTGACGACGAAGCCAGCATTCGTCGTATTCTCGAAACTCGTCTGTCTATGATTGGCTATGATGTCGTCACCGCAGCAGACGGGGAAGAAGCGATCGCCACATTTAATGAAAATCATCCTGATTTGGTGGTATTAGACGTAATGATGCCTAAACTAGATGGATATGGGGTTTGTCAGGAACTCCGCAAGGAATCTGACATTCCTATTATCATGCTAACGGCTTTAGGGGATGTGGCCGATCGCATCACAGGGTTAGAATTGGGGGCAGATGACTATGTGGTGAAACCTTTCTCTCCCAAAGAGTTAGAAGCCCGCATTCGCTCAGTCTTGAGACGGGTGGATAAGGAGGGTCTTTCGGGGATTCCCAGTTCTGGTGTGATTCAAATCGGTTCAATTAAGATCGATACCAACCGCCGACAAGTGTATAAGGGCGATGAACGTATCCGTTTGACAGGAATGGAGTTTAGTCTCTTAGAATTGATGGTGGGTCGATCGGGTGAAGCCTTTTCTCGTTCAGAAATCCTTCAAGAAGTCTGGGGATATACCCCTGAACGTCATGTGGATACCCGAGTGGTAGATGTTCATATTTCTCGCTTAAGGGCGAAATTGGAGGACGATCCCAGCAATCCTGAATTGATTTTAACCGCCAGAGGAACGGGTTATATGTTTCAGCGAGTCACAGAAATTGGGGAAGAAAAATTTTGACCAGTGATTGTTTATGAAAACCACTGATCCCGATCGCGTTTTACGGCTGTTGCCCCTCGTTGTTGGGGGGTTAGGTGGGACGCTTTTATTGATTAATCGGCTGTTAACAAGTGATTTAAGTCCTTGGCAAGCCCGCTCAGATGCGATCGGGGTCTTCCTCAGTGCAACTTTAATTCTGGTGGGACTCATTTGGCAACGGGTACAGCCTCGCGCTCCCGAAGCCGTAGAATTAGAGGGAGAAGAAGGGTTTGAGTTAGCAGAGCAATTGTCGGAAGAAGTGAAAGCAGAGTTAGCATGGGCTTCTCTGATCCTGTTGAAAAATACGCCAACGCGATCGCTGCTAGTATCTTATCAAGGGAAAGTCTTACTCCGTCGGGGCGTTTTAGGGAAAAAAGCACAAGTGACCCCTGGGGCGATCGTCCAGCGTGTGTTAGAAAAGCAGAAACCTGTGTATTTGGTGAATTTAAATCTGTATCCAGGGAAGATTGAATTTGATTATTTGCCTGAAAATTCCCAAGCAGTGATTTGTCAACCGATTGGGAAGGAAGGGGTGTTAATTGTTGTGGCAAATGCACCGCGTAGCTATACAAAACAAGATGAGAATTGGGTAGAAGGGATAGCAGATAAATTAAGTTACACCCTGAAGTAGCCGTAATCAGTAATCAATGATTGTAAATGCTTGCCAGAAGCTATAAAAAGCAAAAACAGCCATCAGGATATAAAAGGCAAAAGTCACGGCGCGATCGCCGATTTTGGGCAAATAACGGGTACTAATCTGCGCTCCTACTAATCCCCCTAATCCTAACAAGAATCCTTCTGTAATCAGAACATTTCCCTGTGTTGCGTGTCCAAGAGTGGAAGAGACAGACGTGATTAGCACAACCCCTAAACTGGTTTGAATCGCCACTTTAATCGTTTCTCCCAATAGTACCATTTGCAAAGGCACTATAATCACGCCACCGCCAATCCCAAATAAACCAGCTAGAAACCCAGCACTTCCCCCTGTAATAATCCGTGCGATCGTTTTTTGAGTCCCTGTTTGATCCTGAAAGGACTTTTCTGTTTGATTTAAATTCCGTCGCCAACTGGCTAAAGCAATATTGAGCAATAAAAGAAAACCAAAGCCAAACAAAAGCAGATAATCAGAGATGAGATTAGCCACGTAAACCCCCAGTTGAGCCGTTAAAATCGCAGAAACTCCTAAACTGAGGATACGCTTGAGGTCAACATATCCCATGCGATAATTTTGCAGCGTCCCAGAGGTCGCCGTTAAAATAATGGCAAAACTACTGGTCGCAACTGCCTGTAGAGGAGAATAGCCCAAAGCGGTAATAAGAGGGACTAAAACCACGCCACCGCCAATCCCAAATAAACCAGCTAGAAACCCAGCAAACAATCCTCCCCCAGCAATCAGTAACAGATTTTCCATTGATCTATAACTTTAAATTGACTTCTTCACAGTTAAAACCTTCGGGATTCTAAAATACTCTGTTAAAGAATCCTTTCCAAAACCGAGTTTGGTGGAAACCCAACTTGCTGAGAAGTTACAGCGATTAGGAAATTTTCTCAGGTTATGCGATCGCTGCTCCTGTTCACTGGGCGATCGCATTGATTGATGACTTTACCCACAACTTTGCCACATCTTGAACCATAATCTTGCCCCAGTATTCGCAATAAACTTTATTTTATCATTAAATGATTCTAAGATTTTACTTTTGTCTTGAACCATAATTTTGTCAAGAGTTATAGCAGTACACAATTAGGTTAAGACGTTTAATGTGGC
>CAYXDG010000013.1:19203-57612 GCA_964463655.1 uncultured Dactylococcopsis sp. | reverse complement strand
TACCAGCAGAATCTGCATTAAATACAAGTCTTCTCATTCGATTTCGTCCCGACTTACCCGACTCTCCCCGACGGAATCTGAATCTTTCTCTAGTGATTGATCGCTCAGGTTCAATGGCTGGCTCTCCCTTATACCATGCCTTAAAAGCAGCAGAAGCGGTGGTGGATCAACTGACTCCAGATGATATTCTCTCAGTCGTCGTTTATGACGATCGCGTTGATACGATTATCCCTCCGCAACAAGTAACCGACAAAACAGCGCTTAAAAAAGCAATTACTCAGGTGAGGGCTGGGGGAATTACAAATTTATCTGGAGGATGGTTGCAAGGGTGTGAATATGTGAAACAGGGACTTGATCCGCAAAAAATTAATCGGGTGCTTTTGTTAACGGATGGTCTGGCTAATATGGGCATCACTGACCCCACTGTTCTTACGAATACGGCACAACAAAAAGCAGAGGAAGGAATCGTTACAACGACCTTAGGATTTGCCCAGGGGTTCAATGAAGATCTATTGATTGGCATGGCAAGGGCTACCAGTGGGAATTTCTATTTTATTCAAAGTGTTGATGAAGCAGAAGAAGTTTTTAGTATTGAGTTAGATACGTTGCGGGCGGTTGTCGGTCAAAACTTAGTCGCAACTCTAGAGTTGTTGGATGGCATACAATTACTCGATACACTTAGTTTGGCGGAAGTCACCCCAACGGATCAAGGTCAAACGGAAATTGCACTGGGAGAACTCTATGAGGGAGAAGATAAGTTACTGGGATTAAGGTTAGCCCTACCAGCAGCGAAAGGGGGAGAGTTACCTGTCATGAAACTCCACTACCAGGCTGATGTAGTAGAAAATAATGCTATTCAAGCGGTTTCAGGAAGCACAGATATTGTTGCGTCAGTGGGAACAGTGGAAGAAGCAGCCCAAAGTGCTTCTAGTGAGATTATCTTAGAATTAAGTCGGCTCAGTATTGCGAAAGCGAAAGAAGTTGCCCTTGATCTCGCCGAACGCGGTCAACATGAACAAGGGGAACAAACGTTACGAGAAATGATCAAAACCCTTCAGGATAAGGGATTAAATGAGAATTTTGAAATTGCTGAAGAAATCGAGCAACTGGAGTATTTCGCGAGCCGTATTGCGAACAAACAGTTAGGGAATGCTGGACGAAAAGAATTGCGTGATCAAAGCTACCAGACAATGGTTCGTAACCGTAGCGATTTAGTTGCGCGTGGGGTTGCCCCTGGGGAAGAAGTGAGCGAGCTTGCGGTGGCTTCTGAGGTGGGTTCTGGCGTCGAACTCTACTGTGTTCGGGAAAAAGGTAAGCTGCGGATTAAAGTGTCGTCAGAAGGATATGATCAGAGCAAAAATGTGCAGTTTCCGAGAGCGATTCGGGCTGAGGGAGCGCGATATGTGGTAGAAGGTTTAGAATTATCTAAAGATGGCAGTTTTTACCGATTAGAAGGCGAAATTTCCCGATTAAGTAAGCCGGGAGAACCTGATCCCTTTTCAAGACCGACTCGCAACCAACCAATTAGTTCGAGAAAACCCGCTAAAGGTCCTGCCAGTATTAACGATCTGCCAACGACAGACACAGTTGGGGAGGGAATTTTGGTGCAATGTGTCAAAGACGGCAAAAAACTCCGCGCCCGCGTGGTTTCTGATGGCTACGAACCCGATTGGAATATGCGGTTTCCCCGTTCGATTCGAGAAGAGGGAATGCTTTATGTGGTGGATGAAGTCAAGACTGCCCCTGATGGGAAATCTTACATTGCTTGCGGTGAGATTAAACGCTTTGTGCAACCCACTGTTGCTACTTAAGTTTCGATCGCGGGTTGATAAAGATCGGGATTGTTAAATCCTGCAACCCAAGCTGCTGCTTGATAACAAGTTTCCATATCAGGGGGAACGCGCAAGAGGTGAAGATGTCCGGTAGAAGGACAAATCACTTTTAACACCATTAACGGTTCGTCGTCTTCAAATGGAACTGCAATCAGTTGACGTTCCCCTCCTGCATCTTGATCGCGATCGCGAATAATTCCGCCCACTTGCTGTAAAAACTTTTCATATCCCAACCGTTCAATTAACACCCGTCGTAACTCAACATTGTCTGTATTGAGAATTTCTTGACCCGTGATGGAATCAGGATTAACCAGTGCGCGATCGCTGATGGGAACGCCCCGCCAGCGTAAAATAAAGCCGTGACCCGATTCTAAATGAGTCAAACCACTCCCAGCCACTTCAATCCAATAAGTAACGTGCAACCCCTCTGGAAGCCGAGAGAGATTCACGCAATCGCTTAGATCAAGACTTTCACAACTCAGGTTATTCGGTAAATCATAAAGATGGGATGCACCACTTAAATCTAAATGTCCTAAAATACGCATTCCGTCAAAGCCTTGATGGTTCAGAATCCGTTTTCGGGCTTGTTTTGGGGTCAGCGGTTCTTTGGGTTGGGGAAAACGCGATTGTTGTTGCTGCTTGGGAATCCGCCCCCCTGAGATCATTTTTAACATTAATCTTCCACCTCCACATAAGCCTCAGGACGATATTCGCGCTGTCGCCAAACTTGATAAATGCCTTCTGTAAGCGCGATCGCGCTGTGTTCTTCATGAATCAGAGTCGCAGGTGCTTTCACTTCTAAAAATAGCTGATTACCTTGTTTCCAAAGTTGAGCGCGATCGGTTTCTTGAATGCGGTGAGCGTGACCGGTTATTTCTCCTAATGCAAGTGTGACTCCAGAATGTTTCTGCAAACCAGTGGGTAAGTGAGTCATCTTTTTAAGGAGAACATCACCCTGTCGATAAAGAATGCCAGTCGCTGGGCTAGGGGAATGTTCAGGATGGGGAAACATATCGAGAAAAGCGTGTAGATTTTTTCTTCAATTCTACAATTAATATCTCATGATTTGAGGAATCTGGAAGAATCACACCCGTTTGTTTAAAGAAAATGGAAACAGCTGTCAGTTATCGCCGTAGAGGAACAATTCTGATTCATGATTGGGACTTAATGGCTTCTTTTCTCTACATTGGAGAGGATTTTAGCAGATCAACCCCGCCAACGGCAATTAACATTCCTATTTTGTCAATTGCAACTCTTGCATTAATCGCCAAACAAAAATCTTTGGATTAAGGCTTGTTGATGCAAAATTCGGTTTTCGAGTTGATTGGCAATTCCCGGTTTATAACCGCCACTGGCGTACCCTTTTTGCACCAATTCTGTCACTGCCATATCCTCTTTCATAAAGGTTGTGAATGCTTGAGACAACTCTTCTGCTGGAGGACTAACGTTGGGAATCCCATAAATTTCTAAGTGTACCTGACAGGTATCAACCCTCAAGGGATCAATGCGAATCCAAGCTAAAACCCCATCGGGCAAGGCTAAGAAATGTAGGTTGGGAAAAATACCATAAGTGAAGAAGCCATCACGGGCTTTCTGGGAGGGAATTGTCTCTAGAATGGGATGCTCACTACGCCATTGTTCGGTTATCGGGGTGTAGAGTAAATTCACATACGGATCGAAATAATGTTCATAGTAGCGAACCGATCCTTGGATTTTATTTAAGGTCTCGCGATGGACAATGGGAACATGATAATCACACAGCGTATTGTCATGATAAACTTTCCAGTTGCAAGCGACTTCATAAGTTTGCTGAACCAGTTGTTGGGTTTCGGGGTGTCGATACCCTTGAATCGTGTTTGGAATCTCCCCTAAAAATTCTGGCAATGGGGGTGCTGCTTCATCGAAGCAAATGAAAATAAATCCTTCCCACTGCTCGCAACGAATTGACTTTAAGGGATAATGGGCGAAAGAGAAGTCTTCCGGGAACCGATCTTTTTGTGGAGTTCCCCTTAAATGACCGTCTAAATCATACACCCAAGCATGATAAGGACAAACGAGCTTTTCTTTAGATTGCTTTCCGGGTTCGGGGCATAAAAGAGCAGCCCGATGGGGACAGACGTTATAGTAAGCTTTAACAGTTGTCGGAGCTTTTTTAATCAGTAGAATACTCGCATCGGCAATTTCAGTGACAAAGAGATTATTCTCATTAAATAATTGCTCAATATCGCCAAGATAAAGCCAAGTTTTACGGAAAATATTTCTTTTTTCTAAGGGGATTAACTCTGGATCTGTGTATAAATTTGCTGGAAAAAACGTTTGCGAATTCGATCTTAAACCGTGCTTCATCCGACCATCACTTCTTGTTCAACACTATGATTTCTCAGGAGTTGTGTTATTTTTTCGCGATAGTTTTGAAACTCAGACAATGCTTTCACATGATAAGAGCGCGATCCATATTCATTACGCGGTAAATTAATCTGGATTTCTTTTTGAATTGTACCGGGACGCGCCGTTAAAACATAGATTCTTTGCGCTAAAAAAACCGCTTCTTCCACATCATGGGTAATCATTAAAATGGTGGTGCCAGTACGTTGCCAGAGATCGAGTAAAAACTGTTGCATGGTTTCTTTGGTTTGCACATCTAATGCCCCAAACGGTTCATCCATCAGCAGAATTTTCGGTTCACAAGCTAAGGCGCGCGCGATCGCGACTCGTTGTTTCATGCCGCCAGACAGCGCTTTGGGCAGGGCATTTTTAAATTGAGTTAAGCCCACCACATTGAGATAGTAAGCAGTCCGTTCTTGACGTTCGGAACGGGGAATGCCTTGTAACTTTAGTCCAAACTCAACATTTTTGGCGACATTGAGCCAAGGATAAAGAGTGTAGCGTTGAAATACCATACCGCGATCGCGCCCCGGACCAATAATCGGTGTCCGATCAACCGTAATTTCTCCGGAAGTGGGATAATCGAGCCCAGCAATTAACCTTAATAGTGTCGATTTTCCCGAACCGGAAGCGCCAACGGCACAAACAAATTCTCCCGTTTCAACGTGCAAATTAATGTCTTCAAGCGCTAGAAAATAGCCTTTTTTGGCGGGAAATTCTTTATAGAGATGGGTTACTTCTAAGTGCATGATTAATCCTCAACTCATCATAATAAAAAATAATTAGAGTGCCCATTTACAGGACACTCGCAACAACCCCCGAAATGATAAATCAATCAGAAAGCCAATTAAACCCAGAACAATTAAACAGGCAAAAATCTCATCAGTATTGAGAAATTTTTGGGCTAATAGGATGCGTTTTCCTAACCCTTGTTCAGCGGCAACTAACTCCGCAACAATGACTAAATTCCAAGAGGTGGCAATATTAATCCGAAACGCATCAATAATGTTCGGAATGACATAGGGCGTAATCACTTGTAAGAGAATTTGCCTGCGTAGCCCTCCTAAGGTGTACGTAGTTTCAATTAACTCCTTGGGGACAAACTTCACAGCATCCATAATCATCAGCACATTGAAGAAGATGGTGCCGATAAAAATAAGTAAAATTTTGGGTTCTTCCCCAATGCCGAGATACAGAATCAGTAAAGGGATAAATGCGGGTGCTGGCATATAGCGTAAAATGCCAATAATCGGTTCAAATAATGACCGAATACTGGCAAACGCCCCCATTCCAATGCCAATGGGAATAGCAATGACACCGGCTAAGACAAAACCGCCAACCACTCGCAAGAAGCTGGCGACCGTATCTTTAACCAAATAACCTTTTTCCCACAAGCGACCGAATGCTTCTGTGACTTGCAAAGGGCTAGGCAGAAAAACATCTTCCACTCCCCCAAACGTGGCGAGTAACCACCATAAGGACAGTGGAATGATGATGGAAACGATCATCAAGCCCCACTGTAACGGTTGGGGAATATCTTCTGCGATGCGCCAAAACGTTGTTGGCGGTAGTCCTTGGGCGTGATTCTTTTTTCCGAGTGAATTAGACATGACAATCCTTACTGTTGTTCAGCATAGGTTTTGACAAAGCTGTCATCAAAAAGAGTACTTAAATCCGGTTTTTCAGGAATAAAGCCCACATTCACCATAAAATCAGCCATTTCTTGGGCTGCATAGGGCATATGTGTCATTGAATTCCCATCACTAAAGGCTTCTAAGTTATCTTCTAAAGTGAACATTTGGGTTCCTTCTTTGAACAGTTGTAAGTCTTCGGTAGTGACATCGGCCCGTTGTGCCATAATTTCATCGGATCGTTCGGGATTGTCTGCCATAAATGCCAGCACATCAAACCAGGTATTCACTAGGGCTTGCACCTGATCCGGGCGTTCATCAATTAATTTTTGACTGGTGACGAGTAAATCGGGAATGGCACCGGGAAAGGCAGCTGAACTAATTAACTCATGACTCCCTTCTCGCTTTAGGGCCGTTAGCCAAAACGGGGGAAAGGCACCGACCGCATCTACTTTTCCCGCAGCAAAGGCAGCTGCCGCAGCACCGGTTTCTAAGTCAACAATATTGACATCACTACGGGACATTCCTTCTTCTTCTAACGCCAAAGTAAGGAGAAAATCATCCACTACTCCCGCTTCAACCGCAACGTCTTTTCCTTCTAATTCGGGGATTGATTGAATTTCTTCGGCAGCAATAATTTTGTCATTCCCGGCGGAATTATCATTCACGAGTACAACCACTTCACCATTGACTGCATCGCCAACAAAAGAAACCGTATCGTTTAAAGTTTGACAGTTGGCATCGAGTTGTCCGGCTGCTAGGGCTTCCATGGAAGCCAGATAGCCATCAAACCATTGCAAGCGAACATTCGCCCCATTTTTTTCAAATAATCCTTCTTCTTGCGCGATCGCCCAGGGCCACCAA
Organism: uncultured Dactylococcopsis sp.; assembly: GCA_964463655.1. Classification (GTDB taxonomy): domain Bacteria; phylum Cyanobacteriota; class Cyanobacteriia; order Cyanobacteriales; family Rubidibacteraceae; genus Halothece. Next base: position 50,900 of record CAYXDG010000013.1, on the reverse strand, counting down.
CCCGCCCAATTACTATAACCGAGGACAACCGGTTCACTACTGGCTTCCCCCCCACTGCTATCCTCTGTACCTGGTGGATTATTGCCTGTATTGCAACTAACGACTAAAACTAAACTTAAACAAAATAAACCAAACTGTGTCAGTAATTTTGGTAACTTCATTCCGCTTCCTTTTTAATGACTAACGACAACTTTTTGGGCAACTTGTTGTTGCACCCAATCCAACCAAAGATTTAGCCCTTCTCCAGTTTTCGCAGAAACAGGAATAATTGTGACATTGGGGTTCATTTGTCGGACATTGGCTTCAATTCGTTTCAGGTCAATTTCTAAATGAGGGGCTAAGTCCATTTTGGTAACTAAAAGACAGTCTGCTTCTTGAAACATCACTGGATATTTCAGCGGTTTATCTTCTCCTTCTGTCACACTCAGTAAAGCAACTTTTCCGTGTTCTCCCACTTCAAATTCCGCCGGACAAACTAAATTCCCCACATTTTCTACAAAAATCAAATCAAATTCGGGGGGATGATATTGTTCCTGGAGTTGATGCAAGCCACCGGCAACCATTTTTGCATCGAGATGACAAGACCGTCCGGTATTAATGGCAATAATCGGAACCCCGTATTGGCGGAGTCGTTCGGCATCCAATTCAGTTGTCATATCCCCTTCAATGACAGCCAGCTTGAGTTGGGAGGACAAAACAGAAAGGGTTTTTTCTAACAAAACGGTTTTTCCAGCGCCGGGACTACTCATAACATTGAGACAAATGATACCCCAGGCATCAAAATGTTCTCGGTTATGGTCAGCTTCAGTTTGGTTGGCGTGGAGGAGATTGACTCCTAAAGCAGCGTCAAAGGTTTGGTGCATAGCTTTCTCACTGGCAAGATATTATTGAACAGCGACAGATTCTTCTGTGGTGTACTCGATATGATCAATTTTCAGTTCTCTACCGGAACGAATGTCTTCCATTGGCGAATGACAACTCGGACAAGCATATTCTTGACCCAATTTCGGAAAATATTCTTGTTGACAAGGATGGCAATAGGCAATGAGGGGACTATTTTGGATGACGAGTTCCACTCCAGCTAAAAAAGTGTTTTGAGTTTGTACCTCAAAGGCAAATTGCAGACTGATCGGTTCGACACAAGTAAACTCACCAACGAGGAGATAAATTTTCTGAATCTTTGGGGGAATCGGTTGGTTTTGCCACCAGTCATGAACCGTTTGTAGAAGGGCTTTTGTCATATCCGTTTCGTGCATTCACAAGTCTCCTTATGGTTTACTGCCAAGAGTCGGCAGTGGTTTGGGCTTTTTCATGGATATAACTGGGCTTTGCTTGACGCGGCAATTGTTCTGACAGTACAAGATGCGCCATCGTATCGCAGATGACTCGGGTTGCCATCAAAGCGGTCATATCGCTGACATCATAAGGGGGTGAAACTTCGACGACTTCTAGTCCACAAACGGGGGCTTGCTGCACAATTTTTCCTAATAAATAAAGGGCTTCTCGCGGTAAGAGTCCACCGGGTTCGGGCCAACCGGTTCCCGGGACAAAACCGGCATCGATGCAATCAATATCAAAGCTGATATAAACACAATCGGTACCATCGAGGGCGCGTTCCAGGGCAAACTCTACCGCAGCATCTAAACCCATTTCTGTAATATCAGTAACGGTGAGAATATTGGTTTGGCGTTCTCGACAAACTTTTACACCTTGACGGGGGACTTGCCAACCGCCAATTCCCAGTTGAACCAGGTTTTTGGCAGGGGCATTTTTAATATTGGTGGCGTGGAACCAAGGGCAAGTGTGCATTCGTTCATCCAGGTCACTTTCTTGAGTATCGACATGGCGATCAAAGTGAATAATTCCGACTTTTTGATCTCCTAAATGACGACAAACGCCACGCACCGTCGGAAAGCCAATGGAATGATCGCCTCCGAGAATGATCGGTAAGGCACCGGATTGGAAAATGTGGGCAATCCCTTTAGAAATCTGGTCAAAGGACTTTTCGTTATTCCCGGGAATGGTGAAGATATCGCCGACATCACAGAGGGTAATTTGTTCTCTTAAATCAACCCCTAGTTCAAAGTTGTAGGGGGTATAAAGGGCGGAAATTTTGCGGATGCCTTGGGGACCAAATCGCGTCCCCGGACGGTAGGTCGTTCCAGAATCATGGGGAACGCCGACAATGGCAACATCATAGTTTCCCACTTGTTTGACATCTTCCACATAGGGGGCTTTGAGAAAGGTATTAATGCCGGCATAGTGAGGCAGTTCACCGCGCGAAAAGGTAGAAATGCTGCGATCGCGAATACTGTCTGCTGCTTCTAATCCATAATCTAAGCCTTGCGAGACTTCTTGCTGCCATCCGGTTAACGGTAGCTGACTTTCTTTATCTAACGCCTGATTAGCTTCGCTAGATTGATTTTGCTCACTCATTGATCAATTTTCTCTCCTAAAAAATACAAAAAAAAGGAGACCTCTTAACAGTAACCACTGTTGTTGAGACCTCCCGGGCTTTTGTCCCGCCGTGTCGCTATCTCTTTTTTGAGTGCGTGCTTCTCTCGGACCAGTCACTGCGCTAGAAGCGCAATCGGAACCCTAGAAGCAATCTTTGATTGTGATTGATTTCTGACATTTTATTATTTTCCAGAAACGTGACACAAATGGCAGTAAAATTGACTACAAAACTGAAATTAACTACCACTCTCTGAACCTTCTGTTGCTAATTGAGGCTTGGGAGTTTTGCCAGACGTTTGTTGTTCTTTCGCAACATCTTTTACCCACTGCACCAGTACCGCAGCAAGGGCCATTGAAATACCACCGACGACTAGGGCGAAAATTCGATTATTTCCTAAAAGGTTTTCCATGACCCACCCGAGTCCAAGGGCAGCTATGATTTGAGGAATGACAATAAAGGCATTAAAAATCCCCATGTAAATTCCGGTATCTTTCATGGGTAACACATCAGATAGCATGGAATAGGGCATGGTTAGGGCACTCGCCCACGCTAAACCAAAACACGCCATCGGGAGTAAGAGCAAATATTGATTACTGACGAAGAGTAGAGAAATCAAGCCTACCCCGCCACACAATAAGCTAAAAGAATGGGTGGCTTTGCGACTGGTTGCCGCAGCGATCCGAGCCAGAAATATCGAATAGACAAAGCAGACAACATTATAGAGAGCAATACAAATTCCAGCCCATTCTACCCCTTCTTGATAAAGAGGTGAGCTTTCTTTGGTTGCGCCAAAAATTTCGTGTCCCACTGCTGGCGGGAAGTAAAGGAAAACACAGAAAATACCGAGCCAGGTAAAAAACTGCACCCAAGCCAGTTGTTTCATCACATCCGGCATAGTATGTACTTTCTGCGCAATCCCTTTCACCATCCCGATCGCGCCACCGGTATCATTTTGGCGTTGTTTTAGGCTTTCCAAATCTTGCGGGGGGTATTCTTTTGTGGTGAGAACCGTCCACAACACAGTCCCTAAAAAGACCACAGCACCAACATAATAGGAGACTTTAACGGTCAGAGGAATTTCACCGGCCGGAGTAGTGATTTGATTAAAGTTAAACCAATGATTAAGAATCCACGGACAAAGCGATGCCACTACAGCCCCCAAGCCAATAAAAAAGGCTTGCATCCCAAAACCAAGGGTTCGTTGATTTTTAGGAACTAAGTCTGAAACAAAGGCACGAAACGGCTCCATACTAATGTTAACGGACGTATCGAGCATCCATAAAGCGCCTGCTGCCATCCATAAGCTAGAGGAGTTGGGCATGAGAATGAGCGCGATCGAGCTGAGAATGGCGCCAAATAAGAAATACGGTCGTCTGCGCCCCAGTCTCGTCCAGGTGCGGTCACTCATGTAACCAATAATGGGTTGGGCAATTAACCCACTCATTGGTGCCGCAAGCCACAAAATTGGGATTTGTTCAGGATTAGCGCCTAAATATTCATAAATGGCACTAGTATTTGCCATTTGCAATGTCCAACCAAATTGAATTCCGAAGAAGCCGAAACTCATATTCCAGAGTTGGACAAAGCCTAAGGGTACTTTTTTAAATCGTTTCTGCAAGTTCTTAAGTTTTTGAGCGTTTTGTCTCATAGACGATTAATTAATACCGGCGTGTTTAGAAAAGAGCATGATGCCACAAAGACAGTCGCTTGGCTAAATCGAACACGCTATTGCTGATTACAAGTAAGCGTCCTCTCTATAAAGAAGAGGGACTCTCTGATTTGAACTGAATTAGTTTAGTCACTCTTAGCATAAAAATTCAGTAACATAAGTTTCCTCCCTCCCTAACCATAAAATTCTCAGCAACTGGGAAATTTCTACCGCAAGACGTAACTCATTGACTTCTAAACACGCTAATCAATCACTTAATCCTAAAGGAGGAGCGGTCAATCTCAGAAAAAAACTAATCTTATCTTTAGTTCACCTGAAGATAATTGTTACTCTCAACTTATCCTTAAATATTTGCTGAACTAGAATTGTTCTGGGTTAACCTCAATCATACGCTTTATTATGTTGCCGTGCCATTGAATTTGTTTTAAGTAAAGATTATCCGACTCGGGGCACGGCTTAGCTTAAATGAATAATTGGAGTAGGGTACATTTGACTGACCCCCTACCCAGTTCAAACATTACACTTGCAAAATTAACTGTTGACGATGAGCATGATTTAACTGTAAGTCCATCTCCATGACTTGTTCCAACATATAGACAAAGTGTTCGGGATTAAGTAATGTGCCATCATTGCGACAACTGCCCAGATACCGCAGTTTTGCCGTGCGTTCATCCAGTTGTTCGACAAAGGAGAAATCAAAGGCGCGATCGCGCAGATTTAAGGTTTTCTTTTTCCCCGATTTGGTCGTTTTCTCCCACAAGATTTCCTCGCGGTTAAACATTGCTTGTAACGCCGCTTGCCATTGCGCTTCCGAAACAGGCGTTTGTGCTTCTACCGTTACGAAATATTCCGCTTTTTCTAACAAGCTGGTTGCCGAATTTTTCAGGCTGACCGATTCTACCGACTCGATATGAATGCCATTGGGAAGTTGTTCGGAAAGTTGTTTCTCAAATGCGTCTAAATCATAGTTTTCTTTGAGGTCAAAATCCACGATTTCGCCACTACTACTCATCCCTAGAGAAAGGGCGTTAGCAATACTAATCCGAGGTCCAGGATGATAGCCCCCTGTGAAAGAAATGGGAAGTTTGGCCCGTCGCACAGCGCGATCAAAGAGACGCACCAAATCTAAATGACTGACGAGGCGCATTTCCCCTTCCTTGCTAAAGCGTACCCGAACCCGTTGTTCTCGGGTTTGATCCGGTTGGAAATGTCCTTCAAAGGTGGGGATTTCTGGCGGTTCCACGACAATATTATGACCAAAATCGATCCCGCAGACCCCACAATGGGAACAACCGGCATAGGAACAATCGGGAACCGTTGCAGCTTCTAAGGCGCGTTTTAAGTCCTCTTTCAGCCAGTTTTTATCAATCCCCGTATCCATGTGATCCCAAGGCAGAGGCGCATCTAAGCGGTCATTTTGCGTGCCACTCGCCATAGTTTCCCAATCCCATTCGCCATTCTCCACTTGGCGATATTTCCAGTCTAAACCGGCATCAGCAATGGCAGTTTCCCAAGCATTGTAGGCTTTTTCTAAACTTTCCCACCACGCATCCATACCAGCGCCCAGTTCCCAAGCACGACGCACCACAGGAACCAAGCGGCGATCGCCGCGTCCAACAAAATCTTCCATTGCCGAGATACGAACGTCGGTAAAGTTCACTTTCACCCCTTTCATCCGTCGAAACTCGTCTCGCAGTAAGTCTTGTTTGCGGATAAACTCAGAAGTTGATACAGAATGCCACTGGAACGGCGTGTGCGGTTTCGGGGTAAAGTTGGAGATGGTGACATTAAAATCAAGTCGTTTGCGTCCTTTCAGCCGGCATTCTTGACGCAGCCAACGGATGGTTTCCGCAATACCAATGACATCGGCATCGGTTTCACCGGGTAAACCAATCATAAAGTAGAGCTTGACCTTATCCCAACCTTGTTCAAAGGCCGTTTTGACTCCGCGCAAGAGTTCTTCATTGGTTAACCCTTTATTGATGACATCCCGCATCCGTTGCGTTCCCGCTTCTGGTGCGAACGTCAAACCACTTTTGCGGTTTCCACCGATGATATTGGCGATATTTTCATCAAAACGATCCACCCGTTGACTGGGAAGCGAGAGGGAAATATTTTCATCTTGAAGACGGTTTTTCACTTCCATTCCCACTGCTGGGAGGGAAAGATAGTCGGAACAACTGAGAGATAGCAAGGAAAACTCATTGTAGCCCGTTTCGCGGATACCTTTCTCAATGGTTTCCACCACCTGTTCCGGTTCCACATCATGGGCGGGACGAGTCAGCATTCCCGGTTGACAGAAGCGACAGCCCCGAGTACAACCCCGTCTAATTTCGACACTGAGGCGATCATGAACCGTTTCCACATAAGGGACTAAACCAATGGAATAAGCCGGCATCGGTCGCGCCACCCGCCGGATAATTTTCTCTGGAACATCCTCGCGTGTGGGGTGTACCGTTCCATCTGGTTGCATTGCGTAGAACCGTGGCACATAAACTCCAGGCACTTGCGCTAAATCGAGGAGTAATTCGTTTTTACTCAGTCCTTCTTTTTTCCCTTCTTCAATAATCAGCCCCACTTCTGGGAGGAGTTCTTCGCCATCCCCGAGGGCAATAAAATCAAAAAAGTCCGCATAAGGTTCAGGGTTCGAGGTTGCTGTTTGTCCACCGGCGAAAATGAGGGGATAATCGCCCTTGTCTCGTTCTTGCCAAGTGAGGGGAATCCCAGCAAGATCAAGCATTTCGAGGATATTGGTTGCCCCCAGTTCATAACTGAGACTAAACCCTAAAATATCGAAGTCACTAACTGACCGACGATTTTCCAGAGCAAATAAGGGAGTGTTTGTTTCCCGCAGTTTGGAGGCGAGATCCGGTGCAGGAAGATAAGCGCGATCGCACAGTTGTCGCGGTTGAGCATTGAGAATATTGTATAAAATCACATGACCCAAGTTGGATGCACCCACTTCGTAAATTTCTGGGTAGGTGAGAACCCAGCGCACTGTTGCGCTATCCCAGGGCTTGTGTTTTGTTCCTTGTTCGTTTCCTAAATAACGGGCGGGTCGATTGATTTCTGGGGTGATCAGTTGCTCAACTGCTGCTGTCATCGGCTATCCTTTTCCTTGTTAATTTCTATTTCTCATGGTAGTTCACGATTCCTTGATTTGACGCCAGTTTGCTAATAGATTATTTAATTATTCACGCATTTTTGCGTGCGCGTAGGTCGCCAGACCGAGCGCGAAGCGCATCGCGCGACCCATCAAAGAATAGTTTTTTAACGCAAATTACTGTATTTAGCATTTTTCCCACTTTAATCATTGTTAACAGAGAATCGACGTTTGCTTCGTCTATGGGCTTCTGACGAGTCAGGAGATGATGCTGCTTGGCATGATGTAAATCATAATTCATCTTATGTTTTACCGAGATTAATTGCTGAGCAGTGGACGCGCTTGTGCAAATAGTTACTTACTTTAGTAACTAGCGATCGCGTATTCATCTAAACTGAGAGGAAAGTGAAGGCGCGATGCTCGTAGAGCGGTGGCTTCGCCACATCGAGCGTTTTGAGAAGGAAGCAGCGATTAGTTACCATCCTCTAAATCTTCTGTTGTCATTGGCGCTTGAGAACCATGACGCACATATAAAACATACACTGTATTCCCTCGAATCGTAAAAAGCACCCGATAGATACTTTTAGATTTACCATATAACAGTTGTCGCACTTCCTCATTAAAGATTTGATGTTCTACTGCTAAGGAAAACCGACGTGGCTTTTCCTGAAGTGTTGCGATCGCGTTCATTAATTCTCGAAACCAGCGATCCGCAAACTCTGGGTTACGCTCCCGATATCATTGATAGGCTTTTTCAATTTGCGCTTCAGCAATGGGAGTAATTTCAACTTGAAATGTCATACTTGCGCTGCATCTCTTGACTGAAATCCGCAAGGGGACGAGTTTGTCCCGCATTGAGTTCATCAAATCCTTGCTGAATCCCTGCTAGTGTCTCCAACTGTTCCGCAAGAGAGCGTAACTGACTGGGGCTTAATTTTCCCGATTCCAAGAATGTCACCAGAACTTGAGTCTGTTCACTGACTCCTTGGGGTAATTCACTGATTTGAATGTATCCGTCTTGATAAAATCCTTCAACCGTTTTTGTCATCAGTCAACTCGATCTCAACTTTACTCTATTTTACTCTCTGCGCGATCGCTTGTTCCTGTAGATTGAGAGAAAAGATAAAGCGCGATGCTCGTAGAGCGGTGGCTTCGCCACATCGAGTGTTTTGGGAAAGAAGCAGCGATCGCGCTCTATTGAGCAACCCTTCCTTAGTATTTAAGATAGAAGCAGCCAGCATGATCCAATCCTAAAAGCCTAAAGATGACAAACCAAGAATTATTAAGGGAATTTTTCGCACTACCTAGGGAAGCACAGACTGAAGTTCTCAGACTGATCGCATTTTTGAAGCAAAAACATCAACAGGAAGAATCAACCCCTCCTTCATCCGATACTGATTTAAAGAATGATCCATTTCTGGGGATGTGGCGCGATCGTCAAAATTTAGATGATAGCAGTGCATGGGTATGAAATTTGCGAGAAAATGAGTGGTCAAAAACTCATGACTAAGACAACCATAATCAATACAGATATCTTAATTGATTTTGGTCGTGGGATACCTGAAGCAGCAAATTGTCTGCAACAATTACAATCAAATTCTAAATTAGCAATTAGCATTGTTACACAAATGGAGTTAATTGTTGGCTGTGCTAATCAATTAGAATTGCAGACTTTAGAAAAGTTTCTCCAACGCTTTGAGATGATTAGAATTGACCAACCGATTTCAGAGCAAGCAGTTGAATTATTGCGAGTTTATCGGCTCAGTCATGGCTTACTGATTGCTGATAGTTTGATTGCAGCAACAGCGATGATCAGGGATTATCCTCTGATTACCAAAAACTAACGAGACTACCGATTCATTCAAAAACTCAATCTCTTGACTTATCCATAGTAAGCCTAACAATTCCTTGCAGCCAACTAGACTGAAGTCAGTAAAAATCTCACATTTTTTGGTGAACTTGATCGCAAGTTGGAATAAGCGGAAGCGCGATCGCCGCACTTTGATGAAGTTGCTAAGATAGACCCAGTAACTTAGAATCTTACGCGATCAAATGACACTCGAAAAACAAGTAATGCGCCTTCCCAAAGCAGAAAAGTTGAAATTGATGGAAGCTCTTTGGTCAGATTTAAGTCGCAATTCAGAAGAGTTTGAGCCTCCTCAATGGCATCGTGAAGCATTAGAAGAAACAGAGCGATCGATTGCTGAAGGGAAAGAAACCTTCATGGATTGGGAAGAATCCAAGCGGATGCTGAGGGAAAATTAGAGTGAAGATTGTCATCTTAACCTTGGCGACAAAAGTTTTACGAAGCACAAAAGTAGGAATTGAGAGAATATTTTCTAAACTCTTTGTTTTCAGACATAGACTCCCTTGAATTTTATGCTGGAATCCATCGCAACATCAACGGTTATCACTGTCTCCTTGCCAAAAAATTTCCTTATGCCATTTATTACAAGATTATTGAAAATGAAATCAGAGTTTATCGGGTTTTAGATTGTCGGCAAGACCCATCTAAGACTAAACGCTCACTCCGCTAGGTTTCAGAGAGCTTTGGAGATAAAACAGCTAGGTATTAAAAGCGCAATTCCTACGACTTGGTTCTAAACTGATAGGAAAGATAAAGCACGAGGCTCTACGGCTCGACCTATGACCTACGGGAATCATCCAACTAATCAATTAACAACTATGAATCAACCTCAACCCAGTGTTACCCCAAATACCCAAGAACCGAAATTTGGCTTTAATCAGTACGCAGAACGCCTCAACGGTCGCGCTGCAATGATTGGCTTTGTCTCATTATTACTCCTAGAATATTTTACAGGAAAAGGCTTGTTATCCTTATTAGGAATTGTTTAAGCTGACTTTTTAGATAGTTGTCAAGGGTAAGCGATCGCATACGACAAAGTATTAGGGGATAACTCAGATTTTCCGATCAACTGAGGGCGCGATCGCTGTTACCATCAAAGCTCATTAGAAAAAATGGAGCATGAAAACCGATGACATTTTCTATCAAATCTTTCAAACCTCCCTTGAACAAGCCGAGATTTTACCTCTGTTGAAGATTTGCAAAGTTGGTTAGAACAGTAACGGGATATCATTACCAGCGCTTTCAATACAAATGGACATCTTCTGCGTTGAATGGTTCATTTTTGGACAAAATTCGGCAAGTGTTACCCTAAAAACATAGAAAAGAGTTTGTTCTTTGTCATTGGTGATCAAGGGACAAAGAATTTCATGACTAAATATTCATTGACCTGATGACAGACGCAAACACACTCGACTGGGAACGTCTCCATAAAGCCCTTGCGGTGGAAGCCAAAGCAGGTTATTCCAACATCATGGGGAAACAATATCGCTTTAGCGAGTTTCTTTGTCTCACCTTTGGAAAAGTTCCCCCCCAAGCCACTTTAGATCAACAACGGCGCTGGCGGAACTTAGCCCAAGCCTTCGCCAGTTATGAGGAAAAAAGTGTGTCTGACCGTCAGCAGTTAGTCATTAAAGCCAGTCGTCTCTTAAAAGATGTCCAACAGGGAAAACCAGACACTGTTTCTTCTTCTTCTGCGAAGCAACCGCAAACAAAAACGCCTGTTCGACAAGCAAACGATTTAGGAATTGATCAGTCTTTAAATGAAGTTCCCGATATTGGAAAGAGTCGCGCTAATAGTTTATCTCGTCTTGGCTTAACAACGGTGCGTGATGTGTTGTTTTATTATCCCCGTGAACACATTGATTATGCGCGTCAGGTGAATATTTCCGACTTAGAAGCAGGAGAAACCGTTACAATTGTCGGGAGTGTGAAAAGCTGTAACTGCTTTACCAGTCCGAAAAATAAGAAACTGAGCATTTTTCAATTAGTGATTAGAGACCGCACAGGAGAAGTGAAACTCAGTCGGTTTTTTGCAGGAACTCGGTTCACCAATCGCGGATGGCAAGAGAAACAAAAGAAATTATACCCCAGAGGCGCGATCGTGGCTGCATCAGGGCTAGTGAAAAAGAATAAATATGGAATCACCCTCGACAACCCCGAAATCGAACTCTTAGACTCTCCAGGGGGGGAGATTGAATCCATTAACATTGGGCGTGTATTGCCCGTTTATCCCCTCACAGAAGGCGTTTCTGCGGATGTGGTGAGAAAAGCCATGACAACCGTTTTACCCACCGCAGAGAAGCTAAAAGACCCCTTACCAACAACATTACGCAATCAATACGGGTTTATTTCTCTTTCCGAAGCCATTAAAAACCTTCATTTCCCTGCTGACCATGATAACCTTGCTCAGGCACGACGGAGACTGATTTTTGATGAATTTTTCTTCCTTCAACTGGGTTTTCTCAGTCGTCGTCAACAGCAACGAGAAACCGAACACAGCGTCATTCTCAATCCTACAGGAAAACTCATTGACCAGTTTAAAAAAGTTCTTCCCTTTAGTCTGACACAAGCCCAACAACGGGTTGTTAGCGAGATTCTCCAAGACTTAAACTCCCAAACACCCATGAATCGTCTTGTCCAAGGAGATGTCGGGTCTGGGAAAACCGTTGTCGCCGTCTTTGCCATTCTCGCAGCCATTCAGTCTGGTTATCAAGCTGCTTTAATGGCCCCTACCGAAGTTCTCGCCGAACAGCATTATCAGAAATTAGTCGGTTGGTTTAACCTGCTTCATCTTCCCGTAGAACTGCTCACAGGGTCAACCAAAACCGCAAAACGACGAGAGATTCATCGCCAACTGGAAACAGGGGAACTTCCCTTATTAGTGGGGACTCATGCCTTAATCCAAGATACCGTCAACTTCCAGCAATTGGGATTAGTCGTCATCGACGAACAACATCGCTTTGGCGTGCAACAACGAGCGCGGTTACTGGATAAAGGAAACTCGCCTCATGTTCTCAGCATGACAGCCACCCCTATTCCCCGCACCTTAGCCTTAACCCTACATGGCGACTTAGATGTGTCTCAAATTGACGAACTCCCCCCAGGACGACAAGAAATTCAAACCACCGCCTTAAAAGGAAGAGAACGTCGTCAGGCTTATGATTTAATTCGCCGAGAAATTGCTCAAGGAAGACAGGCTTATATTGTACTCCCTTTAGTAGAAGAATCGGAAAAATTAGATGTTCGTTCCGCTGTGGAAGAACAAACCAAACTCCAAGAAAAAGAGTTTCCAGAGTTTAAAGTTGGCTTATTACATGGACGGATGACTTCCCAAGAAAAAGACGAAGCGTTAAAGGCTTTTCGGAATAATGAAACGCAAATCATTGTTTCTACAACTGTTATTGAAGTGGGTGTTGATGTTCCTAATGCAACGGTTATGTTAATCGAAAATGCGGAACGATTTGGCTTATCGCAACTGCACCAACTGCGGGGAAGAGTGGGACGAGGAAACCATAAATCCTATTGTATTTTAATCAGTGGATCGCAAACTGATACCGCCAGACAGCGCTTAAATGTTTTAGAACAGTCTAGAGATGGCTTTTTTATTTCAGAAATGGATATGCGTTTACGAGGCCCTGGAGAAGTGTTAGGAAAGCGTCAGTCTGGACTTCCCGATTTTGCTTTAGCGAGTTTAGTGGAAGATCAAGAGGTGTTAGTGTTAGCGAGAGAAGCAGCAGAGAAGTTGATTTTTCGGGATAGGAATTTAACGGAATATCCTGAATTAAAAGCAGAGTTGGAACGGCGCTATTTAAAGCTGATGGGAAGTACAATCTTAGCTTAGAATAGATAGTCGATGCTTCTTCTCTACTATTTCAGAACAAATTGGGATTTTCTATAGCGCTACGGGTTTCGCTTAGGACATTATGATCAATGTAGCGACCGAGACGGTCGCACTCCCACCAAAATCAAACGTCCTAACCTGATTGCATACTGCTATAAAAAACAGCCATCGAGGAAAACTAATGAATCCCCAAGAAACCGTCCGCGCCTTCTTCCACGTCGTAAAAATCGAAACTGCTTCCCCTCCCTACGACACGATGCACCTGAAAGTATATTATCCTGCCCAAGTTTCAGGAGACGCACAGGAAACAAACCTGGGGATGATTCCTCCTGACTCAGAGTTAGCCCCTTTTCCTGTGGTGATTTTTTTCAACGGTGTCAATTGTAGTCCAGAGGGGTATCAGTGGCTGGCTATTGATCTAGCAAAAAGAGGCTTAGTGATCATTACCTTTGCATGGGTTGCAGAAAATATTCCTGGTTTTGTGGCTCTCACCCCAGGTGTTGATTTGAACGCTTGGTCATCGGATAATTATGGGAAAATGCCAACGGCTTCGGCGTTACCAACGCTACTCAGTGCCATTGAAAATTTACAACAAGAAGGTTTACTCTCAGGGTTATTAGACCTAAACAAAATTATCTTAGGCGGTCACTCCGCAGGGGGAAGAGTCGCCATTGAAAGCGCTAGTCCAGACTTTTCTCCACAACTAGCGGGTGCTTTTGCTTATGCTGCTCATACCGCAGTAGGAAAAGATTTAGGATATGAACCTGGGACAATTTTACCAATCCCGAATAGCTTACCACTGCTGCTAATGGGAGGAACTCGCGATGGGGTGATTGTCAACAGCAGTTATCGTTATGGGGTACAATGGGAAACTGCAACTACTCCCATCTTACGAACTTTCCAGGGCGCGATCGCAGCCGAGAAAAAAGAAAGTTATCTCGTTTTTTTCCAAGGCGCAAATCACTTTTCCATCACTTATCCTCATGACTCCACCGCAGGTAGCTCCTTTTTAGACTTTCCACCCACAGAATCAGAAGCAGAACTCCGTCCTCTCATGGCAATCATCATTGGTTTATTTATTAAAGGCTGCATTTGTCAAGAAAAAGAAGCCTTAAACAAACTACACAACTTATTAAACTCTGATCACCCTCTTGTTGCTAAACGAGAATATAACGCATAAAGGGAAATCAAGCAGAATCATAACCACCTGTTGTGACTCGGGCGATGGCTGATTTGATGACTTGAGAGTGAAGCGTGATCGCTTTCTGTTAGGTTTCAAAGTTGTTGATGGTGGGGGAGGTAAACCTGACGGGGCGATCGAACTGTCTTAACTGTGACCAGTCAAATTGGGGGCTTTGTTATGATATCTAATAGCGAGTTCTCTGTATTTATTATCAATATGGAAAATATTACAATTCAAGTTGACTCTGAAACTGCTCAAGCCTATCGTAGCACTGATCCTGAAAAGAAGCGAAAAATCGATATATTCTTAAATGTGATGCTTAAAAAAACAGTGTCTCAAAAACCTCTCTTGGAAATTATGCAACAAGCTAGTGAAGAAGCAACAGAAAATGGGATGACTCCAGAAATTTTAGAATCAATTTTATCAGATGAGCAATAGTCGTATTGTTATCGATACGAATGTTATTGTCAGTGCTTTAATGTTCTCAAATTCCACTGCTATGCAGGCTTTTACCCTAGCAAAAACTAGGGGCATCATTTTGATGTCAATTGCTATAATTTCAGAATTAGTTGATGTCCTGAGTCGTCAAAAATTTGACCGTTATCTATCAAGGGAAACTCGGGAAAACTTTTTAGCAAGTTTATCGACAGAAACTGAGTTGATAGAGACAACTGAAACAATTAATGTTTGTCGAGACCAAAAAGATAATAAGTTTTTAGAATTAGCAATTTCTGGCAATGCTAGATATATCGTAACGGGAGATCAAGATTTATTAGAACTACATCCCTTCCAAGATGTTTTAATTTTAAAACCCACTGATTTTATTAATTATTTTACTTATGAAAATGTCAATGATTAGCAGAAAATTCAATAAGCGCGATCGCATCCTATTTGGTTTCAAAGTTGCTGATGGTGGGTAATGCAAACCCGATGGGGCGATCGTTGGTTTAATCACTAGCTGCATTATTATCAAAAGAAGCCTAATCGCGATCGCGCCAATACCTAATAGTTTTAGAAGAGGTTTTAGTTATGAGTTTTATTACGTTGGAAAATGTGCTTGAATATCTCGAAACTCTTTCCGAAGAAGAACAGCAAGAAGTTTTTGATTTAGTTAAAAAAAGAAGAATTGAAAGACGACGTTCTGAGATAGCAGAAAATGGTCGAAAAACCTTTGAAGCAATGGAGAAGGGAACAGCTAAACGAGGGAGTGTTGAGGAAATCAAGTCTTATTTGTTAGCAGATGAAGAAGAATGATCTTAATTGTAGATAAGAGTTTCAAGAGGGCTTTTAAACGGTTAGTCAAGAAAAATCCCAAGTTGGAGGAAAAGGTATTAAGAGTTTTAGAATTATTGGCAGATGATCCGTTTACTCCCTCTTTGAAATCCCATAAACTAACAGGTCAATTAGAGGGATTTTGGTCTTGTTCAGTTACTTATGATTGTCGGATTATTTTTGCTTTGAGAAAAGATACAGAAAGTGGCGAGGATTTAATTGTTTTAGTAGATATTGGGAGTCACGATGAAGTTTATTGATGATCAAAAGGGCGATCGCGGCGATTTCATAGCGAACACTACTGTTTTCTTGGAATTATTATCTTGTAATGATTCCTGAGATCATTTAAGATTTTTAGCCCTTTTAAAACTAACTGGTTAGTTACTTTTTCTTCAATGATCAGAGTTGACAGTGCCAACATTTGAAACTCAAGGAAGTTTAACCTGATTGAGTAACGCCGTATCCTGCTAAAAAAAGTTGTCACCGCATCGTCAACAATATAGCACTACAAAATCAGGTTAGGACGTTCTTAAAAAGACTAGCGACTGAGACGGTCGCACTCCCACCGTTCGGGAAATGTCCTAATATAACCACGTAGCGCTATAGAAGCAATTTCTTCCTCCGATGGGGCTTTTGTCATTCCAAGGATGCGCTGCATTTGATTAAGACCCAAAAACATTCCCACAAATTGTTTTGCAGCCCGTTGACTATCACATGGCTTTTGTTAACGACTGACTCCTCCCAAGAGAGAATTTTATAATTTAACGAGAGATTATTTGTCACATCTGTCATGATAGGGATATCGGTATGATTGATGTAGAATAATCCTTACAAAGATCATGATGGAAGAAACAAAAAATTTGCAAGAGGAGTGCTTGGAAACCCTACAAGCAACTGTAGAGCGTTTAGGATTAGAAAAGGTGCAACGACATCTTTTTCTCTGTGCAGACCAAACCAAACCAAAATGTTGTTCCCATGAGGAAGGGTTAAACTCATGGCATTATCTAAAACAACGTTTAACAGAATTAGGGTTAGACCAACCAAGCGCAGATCCCTCTTGTCTAGTGTTTCGCACCAAAGCCAACTGCTTGCGGGTGTGTTGCTCTGGTCCAATTTTGTTAGTTTATCCAGAGGGAGTGTGGTATCAGAAAGCTACTCCCAGCGTGATCGAGCGCATTATTCAAGAGCATCTTTTAAGCAATCGAGTAGTGAAAGAGTATCTTTTTTTCACTCATTCGCTTCCTGTTGCCAAAATTAACTCAGAGTTAAGCAATAATAACCAGAATGGGTAACTTACTGTAAGATACTTAAAGATACATCCTCCTAGAAGGAAAGACGCTTTCTCTCTAAATAATTTGTACAGATGAAAGACAATCACGCAGACAAAGCACCGAAACAACTACTTTTAATTGATGATGATCCCAACTTAATTCTCTTAGTGAAAGACTATTTGGAATTTCAGGGATATGAAGTAACCACCGCCGATAATGGTAAAGAAGCTCTGGAAATCTTACAAGACAAGATTCCTAATTTAATGATCTGTGATATTATGATGCCTGAAATGGATGGTTATGAATTAGTCAAGCAAATTCGTCAAGATAGTCAATTAAGCCTGATTCCTGTTATCTTTTTATCAGCAAAAGGACAAACCACCGATCGCGTAAAAGGTTTAAATATGGGGGCTGATGTTTATTTAGTAAAGCCATTTGAACCAGAAGAATTAGTCGCTCAGGTGGAATCTTCCTTAAAACAAGTTAATCGGTTAATTGGCAACCGTGGGAATAATGGTCAATTGCAAACAGTCGGAGTTAGTGAGAGAATTAATGTCCCTCCAGAAGTAACTCTCACCCGTACAGAAACGAAGGTAGTGCAGTTTGTGGCTCAAGGGTTAGCGAATCGGGAAATTGCAGAAAAGCTCAATGTTAGCCAGCGCACCATTGAATCTCATGTGTCAAATATGTTAAATAAAACTCGTCTTCATAACCGCACTGAGTTGGCTCGTTGGGCGATTCAAAATCGTCTAGCTCATTAAATTTTTGCCCATGAGGAGGTGACGGTGATAATGGCTCACCCCACTAATTCCCCCTAACAGCAACCAAGCTAGAAGATTCACTCTTAAATCGAACAAGGTAACATCAAGAAGATTAAAGCAAGTTAGGGCAAGAAAGGCAAGGATAAAGGTGAAAAAAATCAGTTGGTCTTGTTGCCATTGTTGAGTGCCTGGTGTGGGAGAAAACTCTGACCATAAGGTTAATAAAATAGCTCCTTGAGCGATCGCGCTCCCGACTAAAATTAATAATAAAAGTAGTCCTGGGATGCCAATTTCTGCTCCTAACATTAAGGGTAAATTATGAGGATGTCCTAACCATATTCCCGTCGCTTCTTGGTAGAGAGGCGTAAAATTGCGTAATCCCCAACCGAAAAACGGACGCTGTTGAATCAAGTCCCATGTAAAATCCCATTGTGTGCTGCGGAGTGTTTCTATTGCGCGATCGCTGTACATTTGATCATTGACTCGCGCCCAGAGATAACGCGGGATAATTTTTTGTAACCAGAGGTTAATTGGCGAGGGAGCAAAAGCAGCGGCTGCGATCGCACTGACTATCCCAGCAGCGATCGCCACTAACGAGTACCATTGCAGATAAACGATAAAGACAGTAGTCACCAAGAGAGCCATCAACCAAGCATTGCGAGAACTGGTTAAAATTAAAGCCAGTGCTAAGATCACGACAGCCCCTGTGAGACCTAACCATTGCCAACGTTGCTGTCTTCGCCAACGGTATGCTTCTGCCCATAACCCCAAGGTGATGGTGAACATCACTAAAAAATATGCCCCAGCCAGATTAGCGTACATAAACACAGACGCTAAACGTCCAGAAGGATTGCCCTGTTGCGCCAAAGTCCATCCGAGAAACGGTTGTAACGCTTCAGGAGTCGTCCAACCTAACGTCATTTGTCCGATACCTACAATCGCCACAACAAGCGCACAAGGGATTCCCAACCATGCTAAGCGTCGCAACTGACGAGGGGTTTCGATGAGCAGATTAAACCCCAAAAACACGATAAAAAAGGGGATCAAGTTAGCAATTCCCAACCATGCGGGTTGGGGAAATTGGGCTGTGAAACTGGTTAACAACAACCACAGGGTTAATAGTAAGAAGCCCCAACTCAGAGGACGTTTCAGCACTTCTCGCCGTTGCTGTTGAATGGCGACCCCTGCAATCAACAATAATCCAATTGACCCATAGGTGGGAAGTAAGGGAAAAATAGCAAACATCCCTTGTCCCCAACGCCACAAACGGAGAAATCGTTCTGAAAGTAACATTTAAGCAAACTGCCAGTCGGCTTCATCTTCACGGAGGAGGCGAATTTGGGCTAATGCGAACACCGTGGGAATGATGCGGGAGTAATTGGTTGCGATCGTTTTCCAACCGAGATCAGCAATTAAACAGCCCCACAAAATTGGCCCTAAGAAGGAAAAAACGGTTCGCACCGCCCCATAACGGGCTGCACTGAGGGCCATCCCATGCTGTGCGCCTTTCAGGGCGATCTGACCTTGAATTTGAGCCGCCGCCGCTGTTCCCCCTTGAATAATCGCATTTTTCGCCACCTGATAACGGGCAAAATGCAGAGCAAATTGCTTGGCGATTTGTTGCAGCAGCCAAGGGCGTAGAATGGAACTGACAGCTACTACACTGCCACTTTTGAGCAGAAAGTTGATGGGGTTATTTTGAATCTGTGGGGGAAGTGGTGCGGGGGCTTTACTTGTCGCCAGAGAATTTTGGATTTTTGTGGCGATCGAGGCTTGTTCTTGTGCTGGAAGTTGTTTCCAAGCCCGACTCATCAAATGTAGGAAAATCTCTGCTTCGAGATCAGTAGTGGAAAGTTCATTAGAAAAGGGGAGTTTGAGATAACTACAAACCCGAATTAATATTTGACGATAACTTAATTCTTGACTCCGTTGTCGCAAGACTGTAAACCCATCTGCGGCCAGAAACCGAAAGCGATGCTCGATCGCATCTAGCCAAGCAGAACGTTCTTTACTTTGAATTTCTGCAGGTTCGGGCGTGCCAAAATAATCAAGGGGATTAAAACGGCGACAGAATAATAGTTCTGTAATTTGTTGGAGTTCTTCTTCTGTTGCTAATTCGAGGGCTGTTCTTAGTTCATCCATTGTTCTTTATTCATTCCCTTGATTTTTACTCAAAAGTTTGAGAATTTCTACAATATCTTTCTGGCGATCGCTCAGTTCAGATTGGCGACTACTCAACTCGCTTTGGCGATCATTGAGTTCGATTAAGGTCAGATACACATTAGATTGTTGTTGCGTCAAATTAGACATTAACTGATACAGTCGATTTAACTCTTGATGAGTTTGGGCGCGATCGTTGGTAAGGGATTCAATGGCGCGGGCGTTTGATTCTATACTATTTCGCGCTTGATTGGTAAAGGCTTCAATGGCGCGGGCGTTTGATTCTATACTATTTCGCGCTTGATTGGTAAAGGCTTCAATGGCGCGGGCGTTTGATTCTGTAATCTTTTCAATTCGATCGAGGCGATCGTTATTATCATTTTTCATCTTGTTTAACTCCTTGAGAAAGCGGTTGTGGAATGGAAATATCAACAGTTCTTACTTCTCCTTCTAACTGCGAGAGAGAGGGCTTAATCTGATCGGAATTGCCCACTACCAGTTTAACCATTTTCTCGGGTTTTAAGTATTGATTCGCCACTCGTTGCACATCTTCTTTTGTGGTTTTTTTAACTCCTTCCTGAAATTGAAAAATAAAGTCAGACGGATAATCGTAATAGTCATAAGTCATCAGACGAGATAAAGTTTGTGAAGGCTGTTGAAAGTTGAAAATAAATGAGTTGAGGATGGACTCTTTAGCGGATCGCAATTGACCATCAGAAAGCGGATTATTTTGAACCTTTTTGATCTCTTCTAAAAGGGATTTAATCAAAGGAACTGTTGCTTCCGACCGAGTTTGTCCTCCTGCAACAAAATATCCCGGATAGTCATAACTTGCACGCCAAACCCCATAAACTGAATAAGCTAATCCTTGGCGCGATCGCAGATCATTAAATAAGATACCTCCTAACCCATTTAAAGCCCCATTTAAAACTCTTAAAGCGGGATAATCAGGGTTATCTAGTGTTCCGCCAAGATGTCCCAATTCTACATAAGATTGACTCAGTTGTGGCTGTTGGACAAAGTAAACGCCATCAGTGATTTTTTGTTGTGCTGAGGGAACATCATAGTTAGGTTTTGGGGTTGAAACTTCCCAGTTTCCAAAAGCATTTTCAAGGCGATCGCGCATCATTCCTGAATCAAAGTCTCCCACAATTCCCAGTAACATTTCTTCAGGACGGATATACTTTTGATGGAATTTTATCACATCCTCACGGGAAATATTCTCTAAAGTTTCATATTCAACGGTTCTCGCATAAGGACTGTCTTCACCATAAATTAATTTCTGAAATTCGCGATCGGCAATGTCCCCCGAATCGTCATTTCTGCGAGCAATATTTCCTCTGATTTGTTGTTTGGCTAAGGCATATTTTTCTTCAGCAAAAGCGGGAGTTTTAATCACTTCTGCAAATAAACCAAAGACTGTTTCTAAATCCCCAGTTAAACAATTAAAATTAGCACTACCTGAAGCCGTTCCAATTCCTGTTTCAACAGAAGCGGCTCGTTGTTCTAAAATCTCATTTAATTCATCAGGAGAATGTTGTTGTGTTCCCCCACTCCGCATCAAGTTTCCTGTTAAAGAAGCTAATCCCACTTGATCATTGGGTTCTAAACGCGATCCTGTGCGAAAAATTGCTCTTCCTTGAACTAGGGGAAACTCATGATCTTCAATGAGATAAACCGTTACACCATTCTCTAATTTGAACGTTTCATACTCAGGAAGCGTAACTTTTGGGGGAGGAGAAAACTCTAATTCTGTGTAGTGTTTTGGCTGTTTGGTGACAGCACTTGCAAATAAATTACTGTTCGCTAAAATTACGAATAGTGAAACAAAAATTACAATTCCCAACCATTTAATTTTTTTCATAGACCTTAAAAGTAGATTCATCATCATTAGGTTTTGATCATGCTAACCTATCATCAGTTGCTATTTTGAGAAAGGATTCTCAGAAGGATTTATTGCTACCAATTGTCTGATTTAAACAGATTCACAAATGATAGGATAGGTCTGATGATAGTCATTGAGCAGTTTGAACAGAATTTTGCCTACATTACCAGTGTGCCAAATTTTCCTCCACTCATGGCAATAGTTATGAGCAAGCCTGAGAAAATACCAAGAACACTCACTTACTAACCATGTCCTATTTCAACTACAAACGCCGTCAAATCTTACGTTTACTGGGATTAGCAACAGGAGCCGCTGTTCTCCCTTCTGCTTGTAACATCGGGGAATCTAGCAATTCTCAAGTCCCCATCGCCTCCTCAATGAAGTTAAAAAGGAATCCCTCTTCCAAGCAAGTCTCACGGGTTGCTATCCTCAAAACAGACGATCGCGCTTCCGCCGTCCCGAAAATCCTTGATTTGCTGCAACCAGAAGGCTTTTCCGATCAAACTGTCTTCATCAAGCCTAACTATAACACAGGCGATCCCGCCCCAGCTGCCACTGATACCAACTTCCTCAACAGCCTCATTACAGAAGTAGAGAAAGCAAATGCTGGTTTAATCACCATTGGCGATCGCTCAGGGATGGCAAAAACGCGAGATGCAATGCAACGGAAGGGAGTGTTTGAACTCGCTCAAAAACGCGGTTTAGAAACTGTTGTCTTTGATGAGATGTCAGCAGAGCAGTGGCAATATTTTGATCAAGAAGGAACTCACTGGCAACAAGGATTTGCGATCGCACGTCCGATTTTAAATGCTGATGCAGTCATCAACACCTGCTGTCTGAAAACCCATCGTTTTGGCGGTCATTTCACCCTCTCCCTGAAAAACACCATTGGGATGGTTGCAAAGTATGTCCCCGGTGACAGCTTTAACTATATGGGAGACTTGCATTCGTCCCCCCACCAGCGCAAAATGATTGCGGAAGCTAATGCAGCCTATGATCCTGATTTAGTGCTGCTTGATGGCGTAGAAGCCTTTGTTAATGGGGGACCTGCCAATGGAAAGAAAGTCCCTGCTAATGTCGTCATCGCTGGGCGCGATCGCGTAGCCGTGGATGTGGTAGGATTAGCCGTACTGCGATTACTGGGAACAACCCATCAAATCTCTCAAGGTTCGATTTGGGAGTTGGAGCAAATCAAACGAGCAACAGAATTAGGGTTAGGTGTCAGCAACCCTGAACAAATTGAAATTGTCACTGGTGATTCAGCCAGCCAAAATTTCGCCGATCAAATTCGACCTTTAATGACTCCAAAAAGTTTGTCCGATAACAGGGATTTCTCAAGAATTGGTGAAGTTTGATTTGCAAAAACTAGAAAACCCCGAAATTAGTGGTCTTAAAGATTACTTTTTCTTAACCCAAAATTAACCCGAAAGGGAGAGGAAAGTGAAACAATAACGGTGGTTACTCTCTAAACTAAGTTTAACTTAGGGAAATAACATGGAATCTCTACGTTTTGCCAGCTTTAATGCCTCTCTCAATCGCAATACAGAAGGACAATTAATTACTGATTTATCCACACCCAACAACGAACAAGCACAAACCGTTGCAGAAATTATCCAACGCAACAATCCTGATGTGCTTTTAGTGAATGAATTTGACTTTGATGAAAATGGAGAAGCAGCACAACTGTTTCAAGAAAATTATCTTTCCATTCCGCAAGCAGATGGGGTCGATGCTGTTAACTATCCTTATGTTTATTTAGCCCCATCAAATACAGGAATTGCTTCTGGGTTTGACTTTGATAATAATGGCGAAATTGGCGGGGGAAATGATGCCTTTGGCTTCGGAGACTTCCCCGGACAATTTGCAATGGTGTTATTCTCAAAATATCCCATTGTTGAGGAAGAAGTCCGTACTTTCCAAACCTTTTTATGGAAAGATATGCCAGGCGCTTTGCTTCCTGATGACCCAGCAACCCCTGAACCCAATGACTGGTATTCCGAGGGAGAATTAGAAGTGTTTCGTCTCTCTTCTAAAAGCCATTGGGATGCTCCCATTGATGTTAATGGCGACATTGTTCATGTTCTCGCTGCCCACCCGACACCCCCCGTTTTTGATGGCGAAGAAGACCGCAACGGCTTAAGAAACCACGATGAAATTCGTTTGTTTGCTGACTATGTTAACCCCGATGAAAACGGTTACATTTATGATGACAATGGTAACTTTGGCGGGTTAGAAACAGGCGATCAATTTGTCATTTTAGGGGATTACAATGCTGATCCTTTTGATGGGGATAGCAGCAATGATGCAGCGCTACAATTTACTGAAAATATCCTCATGAATAACCGCATCATTCCCAGTAGTGAAGGAGGAGTCGATGCAGCGCAACGTCAGGGACAATTAAACGATACCCACCAGGGAAACCCTGCTTTTGATACCGCAGACTTTGGACCCGATGACAGTGTTGGTAACTTAAGAGTAGATTATGCCTTACCTTCTGCTACTTTAGACATTACAGAAGCGAGTGTTTTTTGGCCCCCTGCGGATGATCCTTTATTTGATTTAGTGGGAGATTTTCCTTTCCCCAGTTCCGATCATCGTTTGGTTTCCGTTGATGTAACAAATATTGGAGAAAGTAATGTGCGTAAAACAGTAACTGGGATTGAATTACTGGGAGAAACCAGTATTGCCACGGGAACAGAATTTGAAGGAACAGAAATTGGTGGGTTATCAGGGTTAGTCTATGATGCTGCTAACGATATTTATTATGCCATATCGGACGATCGCGGCAATATTAATCCTGCTCGTTACTACACCCTTGAAATTGACCTCGAAGATGGCTCATTAGACAATGGGGATGTGACCTTCACAGATGTCATAACGCTTCTCAACGCTGAAGGAAACCCCTTCCCAGCAGGTAGCATTGACCCTGAAGGTATTGCTTTAAGCAATCAAAACACCCTCTATATTTCCTCAGAAGGGGATGCAAATCAACTGATTCCTCCCTTTGTCAATGAGTTTTCTCTCACTGGTGAACAACTCAGCGAACTTCCCGTCGATGATAAGTTTACCCCGAATGCTGAGGGAACATTTGGCATTCGTAACAATCTCGCCTTTGAAAGTGCGACCATTTCTCCTGATGGACGTTTCCTTTACACTGCAACGGAAAACGCCTTAGTCCAAGATAGTCCACCCGCAACCCCAGAGAATGAAAGCATCTCTCGCATCATAAAATATAACTTAGCTACTGGTGAAGTTGCAGCCGAGTTTGGTTACAATGTGGCTACAGTTCCCGATGTTCCCAACCCTCCTGATGGCTTTGCCACTAACGGGTTAGTGGAACTTCTCGCCATAGATAACAACGGAACACTGTTAGCATTAGAACGAGCCTTTTCTCAAGGTGTGGGAAATACGGTAAAACTGTATGAGGTAAACACGCAAGGAGCGTTAGATGTCAGCAGTGAAGCCGACTTGTTCCGAGAAGAACCCTTTGAAGATGATGGGGAAACCGTAGAACCTGCGCCGTTTGAAATTGATCCCGCAGTAATCAAAACCGAACTTTTAGACATTGAAGCCGATTTAGGAATTTCCCCTGATAACTTAGAAGCCTTAGCCTTTGGTCCGACATTAGAAGATGGTCGTCAAAGTTTGATTATTGCTAGTGATAATAACTTCAGTGACGGTCAAACTACACAATTTATCACCCTTGCGCTTGATTTAGATGGACTTCCTCTCGCACAACCAACAGTAGAAACCCCTCTCACTGAAAACAGCGCAGACGCAGAAACACCGTTACAGGGAGACTCTGATGATCCTGCGATTTGGGTGAATCCCAACAATCCTGATGATAGCTTAGTCATTGCGACTCTCAAAGATGGCGGTGCGGTTGTCTTTAATTTACAAGGAGAAATTCAACAAACCATTACTCCTGCTGATATTGATTCTAGTTTTGAATTTGGCGATATTCGTTACAACAATGTTGATCTCGTTTATAACTTTGACTTGGGAGGAGAAACCGTTGATTTAGCTGTGTTCAGCGATCGCGCAAACGATACTCTCGCCATCTTCCAAATCGACCCTGAAACAGGAGAATTAAGCGATATTACCGCCGAAAACATCCTTGACACCATTTTTGGGGTAGATGATGGAGAAGCCACCGCCTACGGTTTAGCCACCTATACCAGCCCTGTTTCTGGGGAGTCTTTCGCCTTTGTCACTCAAGCTGACGGTAACTTAGTCGCCCAACTGCAACTCAACGATACAGGAAATGGAACAGTTGACGCAGAAGTTGTCCGTACCCTTGAACTCCCTGTTCCCACAGGTGATCCAGAAGATTCGCAATCGGAAGGGCTTGTCATAGATGAAGAACTGGGTTTTGGCTATGTTTCTTTGGAAACCGAGGTAGGGATTCTGAAATTCTCCGCCGAACCCAATGGCGGAAATGACTTACAACTCATTCAACCCTTAACCGAACAATCTGAACTCACCCCCGAACCCTTTTCCAACTTCATCACCTTTGGCGACAGCACCGTTGATGTGGGAAATGTGTTTATTGGTAGCGGTGAAACTTTCCCCCCTTCTCCTCCCTATTTTGAAGGACGTTTCTCCAATGCTGAGATTTCTGTGGAACGGGTGGCGGAAGAATTAGGCTTATCCGCTTCTACTCCTTCCCTCGCTGGTGGCGATAACTATGCTTTTGGTGGTGCTTTGTTAGGGGATGGCACTTCTCCAGAGGGCGTTCCCAATGTTGGAGAACAAATTAGTCTGTTCCTCGGTGGTAATACTCCCAGTGAAGATGATTTAATCTTAATCTCCGCAGGAAGCAATGAGTTTCTATCCCCAACGTTACCCGATAGTGAGGAATTGATTGATCTGTTTAGCGATCAGATTACCACTCTGGCGAATGCTGGCGGAGAAAACTTTGCGGTGGTCAATGTTCCGCCTTTGGGAGACTCACCGTTTATCACAAGTCAAGGGACAGGTGAAGCAGTTAACAGCGCGATCGCGCAATACAATACTCTCCTCGACAGCGAGTTAGATACCCTTGAAACTGATTTAGGGATTGACATCTATGAAGTTGATCTCAACGGCATTATTCAAGATATCTTAGCTGATCCTGCATCCTTTGGCATAAGCAATGTCACAGGTCAAGCGTTGAATCAGGAAACTCTAGAAGTCGCAGAAAATCCCAATGAGTTTTTATTCTGGGATGATGTCCATCCGACGGAAACCGTCAGCGAAATTGTAGCAACAGGGATATTAGAGGTGATTCCTGCGGGAACTGGTCAATTGGTTTCTGGTGAACCGTCTCCCCTAGTTCCTGATATTGAAGGGTTAGACCTTTATTATGGGGCTAATGGAACGGGTTATCTGATTGCAAACTCTCAGGGCGATTCTTCTTATGCGGTGTTCAGTCGAGAAGGAAACAATGAATATCTCGGTAGCTTTGCTGTGGGAGACAGTGGCGACATTGATCAAGTTAATGAAAGCGATGGCTTAGATGTGATCAATGTGAATCTTGGTTCAGCTTTCCCCAATGGTTTAGCGGTGTTCCAAGATGGTGCGAATGACCCGCAAAATCCTGTTCCCGATGAGGAGGAGTTGGAAAACAACAGCACTAACTTTAAGTTTGTTCCGTGGGATGACATCGCCAACAGTTTTGAGACTCCGTTAGACATTGATCCTACCAGTTTTGATCCTCGTAACCCCCAGCCTAATTCTTTAGTTAATGGTGTAGCAAGTGGCGATGTGACTCAAGATTCCGCAGTGCTTTTGGCGCGGAGTACCTTTACGGGGGATGTTACTTTTGAATACGCCACTGATGCTGACTTTAACAACATCATTGAGACAGTGACAGCAACGGTTACCAATACCGATGTTCCTGCGAAAGTAGAAATTGATGGCTTACAACCTGATACCGAATACTATTATCGGGTTACAGATGCAGCGGGTGCGTCAAAAGTGGGAGAATTTGAAACCTCTGCGGAGTCTGGTCTCAATGGTTTCCGATTTGCGATCACAGGAGACTGGCAACAAGCGCCACCTTATCCTTCTTTAAGCAATGTACCCGATCGCGCTCCTGAAGTCTTCGTGCAACTGGGAGACACGATCTATGCAGACTTAGAAACTCCTGCTTTACCCGGTGTTAGCCAAGCGCGAGAATTGTCTGATTTCCGCATCAAACACGCAGAAGTAGTCAGCGATCGATTCGGCTTAAATACCGTCGCTGATCTCTATCAAACGACTCCTATCCTCTCCACCATTGATGACCATGAAATCGTTGATAATTTTGCAGGTGGTGCAGCCCCTGGGGAGTCTCCAGATGCCCCTGATATTGGTTCTTCTGATGAGCCATTGTTTACGGATGATGTAGAGTTCGTTAATGATACTCAAGCCTACGAGAACGCTTTACAAGCCTTCCAAGAGTATCACCCCTTACAAGATCGCTTTTACGATACGCCAGACAATTCTCGCACTGATGGGGAACGACAACTCTATCGGGCGAATCAGTATGGGGAGGATGCGAAAATCATGATCACGGATAGTCGATCGTTCCGTGATGCTCAAATTGACCCCATTAACCTCGCTGATCCTGAAGATATTGCTCGTTTCCAAGCAGAAGCCTTTGACCCCGATCGCACTCTCTTAGGAAAACCCCAATTAGAACTCCTAAAAGCAGACTTACTAGAAGCGCAAGCAGACGGGGTCACTTGGAAGTTTGTAGTCATTCCTGAACCGATCCAAAACTTTGGCGTGGTTGCTGCGGAAGACCGTTTTGAAGGCTATGCAGCAGAACGGACGGAGTTACTCCAGTTTATTGATGAGAATGACATTGATAATACTGTGTTCCTTGCTGGCGATTTTCATGGCACGATCGTCAACAATTTAACCTATCAAACCAGTCCATTGGAAGCCCCAATTCCTCTGAATGCGTTTGAAATTGTCACAGGTCCCGTTGCTTTCAATGATGGACGCTTCGGACCGAATGTGGTTAATTTATCGGCTGCTGCTGGCTTCATTGGTGAGGAAGAATTAGCCTTTTACAACTCCCTTCCCATTGCACCTGATGCTGATGATGAAGTCAACGATCGCGATGACTTTGTGAAACAACTGGTCAATGCCCAAGTTGATCCTCTAGGCTTAGATCGTGTCGGTCTCAATGATAACTTACCTAGCGCCGAAGGTCTCATTGATGCGGAGTTGTTACAGGGAGATTATCTTTCCGCTCATACTTTTAGCTGGACAGAACTGGATATTGATGAAACCACTCAACAACTGACTGTGACCACTTATGGCATAGAAGCATACAGTGAAGAGGAATTGGTGGCAAATCCTGAAGCGATTGTCAACCGTACCCCTGAGATTGTTAGTCAGTTTACCGTTAATCCTGCAAACTTCACTCAAGGTGAAACACCTGCACAACCCAGTTTTGGTAGCTTAGGGAATGATGAACTTGAACCTGCTGGTAATGAACTCTCTTTTGCTGGCGCTGGCGATGATTTAGTTGATTCTTCCATCGGCAATGGTGAAAATCGTCTCTATGGTGGCAGCGATGCGGATGAAATCTTAACGGGAACAGGCGATCGCGCGTTTGGCGGTGCTGGTAACGACATCATTGATGCGTCTGTTGGCGGTGGTAATAATCGTCTCTATGGCGGTGCAGGTGATGATGACTTCTTCTTAGGTGCGAATGACCGTTTGATCGGTGGAGAAGGAAATGACCGTTTCTTCGCGATCGACGGTGGTGATAACCTGATTACAGGTGGCGCAGGTTCAGATCAATTCTGGATCGCAAATGCTGAACTTCCTGCAAGCGCGAACACCATCACTGACTTTACCATTGGTGAAGATGTCCTTGGTATTGGCGGAATTGATAGCATTACCGAGTTTGCTGATTTAACACTGACTCAAGACGGTGCTGATACTATCATCAGTGTCGGTGATGCTGACTTAGCCATCCTCTTGGGAATTAACGAAGGCGACCTCAGCGCTGAGCAATTTGTTATTTAGCCAACTGCCGAAGTCCTCTAGAAGATCACCTTTTCTTTAAATTTGCCCGCCTTGTGCGGGCTTTTTTGGATTTCCGATTTGACCAAGCTGTTGCGCGGCGCTGGTATAGCGCTACGTGCTTAGATTATATGAAATCCGATTGTATAGTATTTGTAGGGCGAGAGAGCGAGACGCTCCCACTACCCTCTCCCCCTCTTTCCCCAATTGGGGGTAGTGCGGGCTTCTAGCCCGCTATGTCTATTAATTCAACGGATTTCATATTAGGACATTTCCTGAACGGTGGGAGTGCGACCGAGACGGTCGCTAGTCTTTTTAAGAACGTCCTAACCTGATTTTGTAGCGCTATAACTAAAGAACTATGAAGCAAGAACTAAGAACAAATGAATTAATGACGCAACTCGCCTGCGATCTCCCAACCCTTTTTTACAAAGATATTAATTATAAAATTTATAGTTCTGATATCTTTTTTAAAGACCCTGTAAATATGTTTCAGGGAAAATTTAATTATCGCATTATCTTCTGGACATTGCGTTTTCATGCTCGTTTATTTTTCAAAGAAATTTATTTTGATGTCCATGAGATTAAACAAACCGAAAGCAATATTATTAAAGTTTGGTGGACAGTGAGAGGAAACCTGCGTCTTCCTTGGAAAGCAAACATCTTTTTTAATGGCGATTCCACCTATACCTTAAATGATAAGGGATTAATCTACGATCACCGCGATCGCTGGGATCGCGCTCCCAAAGAGATTCTCAAACAGTTTCTACCGTCATCGGAAGAGAAAACACATTAAAACCGCAGGTTAACTAATTTTTTATAAGCAAAACTTATCACCTCATCGCCAAGAGAATTGTCTCTGTTCACTAGCCGATCGCTCGATCGACAGCTAATTCTGATACAGTTAAGCAGAGAAAAGTATTGTCTAGAGGAAACCGATTATCGTGTTCAGTCAAACTAAAATGATTAAATGGACAAAACTGGCTTGCTGTAGCGTTCTCATCGCTTTATTAAGCATTGGTTTAGTCAGTTGTGGGGGGAAAGAGACCCCCCCACCAGAGGAAACCGAAGAAATTTCCCAACCTGAAGCAACCCTCACCGAAGTTGCGCCACCAGCTATTTTTGAAGAACTTAGAGAAATCATTGATATTTATCAACCCCAAATTTCCATTATCAGTCCTAAAAATGGGGAAGTGATCGAAGATACTCAGGTCAGCATTAAGGTTGACGTTAAAGACTATCCTTTGTTTAAAAACGAAGAACTGGGAATGGGCCCCCATCTTCATGTCATCTTAGATAATCAACCTTATCGCGCTGTTTATACCGCCGATGAACCCATTATCTTTAAAGACCTTTCTCCTGGTACCCATACCATTCGGATGTTTGCTTCTCGTCCTTGGCATGAGAGCTTTAAAAACGAGGGAGCTTATGCAGCAGTCACATTTCATCTGTTCACAGAAACAGGAGAAAATGCCCCTGACCCAGAACAGCCTCTCTTAACCTATAGCCGTCCCAAGGGAACTTATGGCGCTGAACCCATTTTACTGGATTATTACCTCACCAATGCACCCATTCGACTTTCCGAAGAAGATAACGATGTGATTAACCCCATGTCTCAGAGAGATTGGCGAGTTCGAGTTACTATTAACGGGGAAAGTTTCCTCATGGATAGCTGGTTACCTATTTATCTTGAAGGGTTTCAAGCAGGACGAAACTGGATTAAGTTAGAACTCCTTGATGGAGATGCCAACCCGATTAAAAATGCCTTTAATACCGCAGCGCGTTTATTTACCTATAACCCACAAGGAGAAGATACTCTTTCTCAGTTAGTTCGTAGTGAATTAACTTTAGAAGAAGCTCGTGTTATTGTTGATCCTAATTATCAAGTTCCTTCAGAAGAACCCGCAGAAGAAGAGGAAGAAACTCTTTCTGAAGAAATAACCCAAGAAGAAGAATCTCTTGCTGAACCCACAGAAGACACTCTTTCTGAAGAAATGACCCAAGAAGAAGAATCTCTTGCTGAACCCACAGAAGACACTCTTTCTGAAGAAATAACCCAAGAAGAAGAAGCAATTTCTCCACCCACAGAAGACACTCTTTCTGAAGAAATAACCCAAGAAGAAGAATCTCTTGCTGAACCCACAGAAGACACTCTTTCTGAAGAAATGACCCAAGAAGAAGAATCTCTTGCTGAACCCACAGAAGACACTCTTTCTGAAGAAA
>CAYXDG010000013.1:0-19103 GCA_964463655.1 uncultured Dactylococcopsis sp. | reverse complement strand
ACCCAAGAAGAAGAAAAGGAGTCTCAGTCTTAATACAAGATTCCTAAAACTAGCAACTCAATCTATTTTTGGCAAGTTATACCACTTCGCGCTTGAGTGTTTAAAGATTAATAACTGATCCGACAGGCGAAAACGATCAGGGAAAAGCTCACTCTTAATCTATTCTCTTGCATCAATAAATTGTAAGCACACCATCGCTATTCGCTATAATTTGATTTCAATAATTGTCGATTTAATTGTCAGTTGTTGTTTTCAAAGATTAAAGGTGGGTAATGCCCACCCTACGATTATCAACAATTAATTATTAACGGGATTTATTGTGTCTGGAAATCAAAGTTCTCGTCGTTCTCTCGCCAGTATTGCAGGTGTTGTCGCAGTCGCCACTCTGATTAGTAAAGTTTTTGGTTTAGTCCGAGAACAAGTGATTGCTGCTGCTTTTGGGATCGGTCCTGTGGTCAATGCTTATGCTTATGCTTATATTATTCCCGGTTTTTTATTAATCCTTTTGGGTGGGATTAATGGTCCTTTTCATAGTGCGCTAGTTAGTGTTTTATCGAAGCGAGATAAATCAGAAGCTGCACCTTTAGTGGAAACTGTAACTACTTTAGTCAGTGGAATTTTGCTGTTAATTGCGATTTTATTAGTGGTTTTCGCGCCTTTTTTTATTGATTTAGTTGCTCCGGGGTTAACAAAAATCTCCAATGGAGAAATGATCCGTTCAATTGCAATTCGTCAGTTACAAGTTATGTCTCCAATGGCGGTTTTAGCGGGACTGATTGGGATTGGATTTGGAACATTAAATGCTTCGGATCAGTATTGGTTACCAGGGATTAGTCCATTGTTTTCTAGTTTAGCGGTGATTGGTGGATTGGGTGGATTAGTGCTGTTTTTAGGGAAAGATTTACTCAATCCTGAATATGCGTGGTTAGGGGGGATGGTTTTAGCTGGGGGAACACTGTTAGGCGCTGTGATTCAGTGGTTAGTTCAATTGTTAGCGCAAGCGCGATCGAGCTTAGGAGGGTTTCGTCTCCGTTTTCAGTTTTCTGATCCAGGAGTGAGAGAGGTTTTAAGAATTATGACCCCAGCAACTCTCTCTTCAGGAATGCTACATATTAATGTCTATACAGACTTATTTTTTGCTTCTTATATTAACAATGCAGCAGCAGCGATGAAGTACGCAAATCTCATTGCGTTAACGCCATTGGGCATTATTTCTAATATGATTTTAGTGCCAATGTTACCTGTTTTTTCTCGCTTAGCTGCGCCAGAAAATTGGGGAGAGTTAAAGGAAAGAATCCGACAAGGATTATTGCTTTCTGCTTTAACAATGTTACCTTTAACTGCTATTTTAACCACCTTGGCTTTCCCAATTGTACGGTTTATTTATCAGCGATATGCGTTTGATTATAATGCTTTAAAGGTAGTTGCACCTGTTTTAGTGGCTTATGGACTGGGAATGTTTTTTTATTTAGGACGGGATGTTTTGGTCAGGGTTTTTTATGCCCTTGGCGATGGAGAAACGCCTTTTAAAATCAGTATTTTAAATATCTTGATTAATGGTGTTTTAGACTATTTTTTGATGAATATCTTTCAAACACCAGGTTTAATTCTTGCCACGATCGGGGTCAATATTACCTCGATGGGAATCATGTTATGGGTCTTAAATCGTCGCTTAGATGGATTACCCTTACTAGACTGGGGAAAAATTCTCTTAACCTTAATTGGAGGAACAATTCTAGCTGGTGTGGTAAGCTGGCAAAGTAGTCAATTGTGGGAAAAATGGTTGGGAAATGATAATCTCTTGTTAGAAACTGGGCAAATTATTTTTCCTTCCCTTCTCGCTTTAGTTATCTTTTTTACTGTTGCTAGTTGGTTAGATTTACCAGAATTGAAGATTCTAATGACCAGAATTAGAAAGAAAATTAAGCGTTAAATCTAGCGTAACCAAGTCAATCTATTATCAAAACCATTTTTCTTCTACCTAAATCATAACGCGAAGCCTGAAGCGTGGCGACAGAGACAAATCCCTGCTTCTTGAGATAAACTAATAATCAAGTCTCAAATGATCAATTATCATTTTGATATCAGTTATGACCGTGAATCAGAATCTAATTCGGCAATTTCTTAACATCATTGCAGTTTTTACAGCCTTTGGTGTTAATCTTTTCTCTAATCTAAAACCGATTGGTGGTTTAACCCTTGGTGAAATTTCTAATCAACTATTTGAAGATGTTTTAATCACTCCTGCTAGCTATGCTTTTGCCATTTGGGGAGTGATTTATTTAGGATTATTTAGTTTTGCAATCTATCAAGCATTACCTTCCCAACAAGAAAAACCTGTTTTTTATCGCATTAGCTATTGGTTAGTTGTTGCTAGCATAGCACAAATTGTTTGGGTATTTTTATTTCAATTACGATTGTTTACTTGGTCGTTTCTTGCGATGCTGATGATTTTGTTACCCTTACTGAGGGTGTATTTTCGTTTAGATGGCGGAGAGCCTTTTATTTCGCGGAGAGAACGATGGTTTGTTCGGATTCCAATTAGTATTTATTCCGCTTGGATTTGTGTGGCGACGATTGTAAATGGCGGTGTTTTTTTGACAGCGATCGAGTGGGACAGGTGGGGACTTTCTCCTGAAATTTGGACAGTGATTATGATGGGAGTGGGAGGCGCGATCGCGTTTTTAATTAGCTGGATCAAGAAAGATATTGCTTTTACAGGAGTTTTTATTTGGGCTTATATCGCGATCGCAGTTCGTCATTTGAACAAGCCAATGATTTCTATAACAGGCTTTATTGTAGCCATTATTTTAGGGGGAATAGTATTTTTGAGGACACAACCATTTAATTTTCGTCGTTATCTTTAAATCTGTTTCAAAGTTTAAGCTAAAATTCCCATAAGATTTGAAGTGACAGCGATCGAACCGAGTCTTGTCTATCTCCTGAATAATGTTTTCAATATATCAAGTTAATTTTAATAATTTATAGCATCATCACTTTGCTCCTAAATCTTTCTCAAGGATCAAGAAGGCAAAAATCCCCTTTTCCTGATGGAAAAGGGAATCATGAGCATTTCAACTATTCGTAAATCCAGCTTTGCAAAGCGCCTTCCCAACTATTGAGTTCGCTTTCTTCAAACCAGAGGGAAATTTCTCGTTGTGCGGTTTCTACAGCATCAGACCCATGAATTAAATTGCGTCCAATACTGATTCCATAATCCCCCCGAATTGTTCCAGGTTCGGCGCTGAGAGGGTTAGTTGCGCCGATAATTTTTCTGGCTGAAGCAACCACCCCTTCTCCTTCCCAAACCATTGCAATCACGGGAGCAGAGATGATAAATTCAACCAAACCGCCAAAAAAGGACTTGTCACGGTGAACATCGTAGTGCTTTTCCGCTAATTCCCGCGAGACGGTCATCATTTTCAGACCAATGAGATTAAAGCCTTTTTGTTCGAGGCGTTTGATGATTTCGCCCGTTAAACCTCGTTGTACGCCGTCGGGTTTAATCATGATAAATGTGCGTTCCAAGATGATCTCCTTATCTCTTAACCAAACAATACACCAAAGACAGGTTATATCATTTTGGGGTCTTGTGGTCAGGGGAAATGATTAAGCAATAACTAAAATGACAATCTTTGATCGCACTTCTGAGCAATAGTCTGGCTTCGGCGCGATCGAGGCTAAAATTGGACTGTTGATGGCGATAGGAGCAATTGAACAATGGTGGAAGCAGTTCCTCAACTGATGACCTTGGAAGAGTTTTGGGATTGGTATCCTGATGCCTATGGTCGCTATGAACTCAGAAATGGAGTGCCAATTGAAGTGCGACCAACAGGAACACATGGACAGGTGGGGGGGTTTTTATCCATTAAGTTGGGGATTGAAATTGAGCGGTTACAGTTGCCATATATTATCCCTCTAGAAGCCCTAATTAAGCCTGTTGATACCGATAAATCTGCTGATAATCCCGATGTGATTGTTCTGGATCAGACAGCGCTAGCAGACGAACCCCTGTGGAAAAAGCGATCGACCATCACTTTCGGAAAATCAGTGCGGGTCGCGATTGAGGTGGTTAGTACCAACTGGCGAGATGACTACGGACACAAGCTCATTGATTATGAAGCGTTAGGGATTCGAGAATATTGGATTGTTGACTATTTGGGGTTAGGAGGAAGACGCTATATTGGATCGCCCAAACAACCGACATTTTCCGTGTATCAGTTAGTTGATGGGGAGTATCAAGGACAACAATTTCGAGGCAGCGATCAAATTATCTCTCCAACCTTTCCTGAATTAAATCTGAGTGTAACGCAGGTATTTGCTGCAGGAGCGTAAGTTAATGCTACTCTAAGTGGTAAGCCATGCCCACCCTACTGTCTGATCACTGGTCACGGATTATGTCTCGCGCAAAAGCCCTCCGCTACTACATTCTTGTTCGTCTGATCCTCGCTCCCCTCATGTTGTGGACGATTACCACCCTTGTTTTCCTCCTGTTACGGGCAACTCCGGGCGATCCTGCTGATGCGATTTTGGGGGGAAGAGCGCCAGAATCGGCAAAACAAGCCCTACGAGAGCAATTAGGCTTGAATCAGCCCTTGTTATGGCAATATTTCGACTATTTAGGGGATTTATTGCGGTTGGATTTAGGAAGCTCTCTCACCAGTCGCGGAATATCGGTTTGGCAGGTCATTCAAGATTATTTTCCCGCCACAGTTGAGCTTTCCCTGTTTAGCATGACGATCGCGCTCTTGATTGGGATCAGCGTGGGTATGATCGCAGCAGCGCGATCGGGGACAATTTTTGATGCTATGGGGCGCTTGTTTGGTGTTGTGACTTATGCCCTTCCTTTATTTTGGGTCGGAATGCTCTTACAGTTGGTCTTTGCGGTACAATTGGGCTGGTTTCCCCTTGGCACCCGCTTTCCTATCAGTCAGCCCACTCCCTCTGATATTACAGGACTTTATACTGTTGATAGCCTCTTACAGGGCAATTTAGGGCAATTCTTCACAGCTTTATATTATCTGGCTCTCCCGAGTTTTACCCTTGGATTACTCCTCAGTGGCATTTTTGAGCGCATTGTTCGGGTTAATCTCAAGCAAACCTTAAAAGCTGATTACGTAGAAGCAGCACGGGCGAGAGGGCTATCAGAAAGGCGGATTTTGTTTGCTCATGCCTTGCGAAATGCCATGATTCCTGTGATTACGGTTTTAGGTTTAACCTTTGCTGCGTTACTCAGTGGGGCAGTTTTAACAGAAGTAACCTTCTCTTGGCCAGGGTTAGGGAATCGGTTGTATGAGGCGATTTCCTTACGAGATTACCCCACTGTGCAGGGGATTATGGTCTTTTTTGGCGCGATCGTCGTTTTAGCCAGTATTCTAATTGATATTATTAATGCTTACATTGATCCTCGGATTCGATATTAGTTTGATGTCGCCTTCTAATCCCTAATCTGGGGTTAAACATTCTAACCTAACTGGCAATTGCTATAACAAACTTTTAATGAGAGCTTGTGTAATTGTTTCGATTTTTTCTGGACTTAATTCTGGCCAAATGGGAAGACTTAAAACCTGTTCTGATAATAACTCACTCATGGGAAGTTTTTCATATTTTCCCTGATAAACTGGCAGTTGATCTTGAGAAACGGGATAATAGATCATAGTTCCAATTCCTTGCTCTTTTAAAGAAGATTGAACGCGATCGCGCTTTCCTGCTAAAATTCTAATCGTATATTGATGAAAAACATGACCTTTGCTCACATAAGGAGTTACTAAACCTTGCACTTGACCCAATTGTTGATTGTAGGTTTGAGCAATATTTCGGCGCTGTTCATTCCATTGGTCAATGTAATTTAATTTTACCCTTAAAATTGCAGCTTGTAGAGCATCCAAACGAGAATTATAACCTAACATTTCATTATGATATTTTTTCTTTTCCCCATGCACGCGCAGCATTCTCGCTAATTGGGCAAAGTTATCATCATTAGTAACAATTAATCCCCCATCCCCATAAGCGCCTAAATTCTTAGTGGGAAAAAAGGAAAATGCCCCCAAATCTCCCATTGTTCCTGTGAATTTTCCTTGTAAGTTATAGCGCATAGTCTCTGAACATTCCCCTTGACAAGTGAAACAATCTGTTTGATATTTTGCCCCAAAAGATTGAGCGCAGTCTTCAATAACTTTCAGATTATAGCCTTGAGCAATGTCTAAAATCTGCGCCATTGTAGCGGGATTACCATATAAATGAACAGGTAAAATCGCTTTGGTGTTTGGGGTTATTTTGTCAACAATTTTGTGAGGATTAATGTTAAAGGTTTCTAATTCCACATCGGCAAAAATCGGCGTTGCACCCACCATGCTAATCGCTTCTGCGGTGGCAAAAAAGCTAAAGGGTGTGGTGATGACTTCATCCCCTTTTCCAATCTCTAAACAGCGTAAACTAATGATTAGGGCATCGGTTCCAGAATTAACTCCGATCGCGTATTTAACCCCTAAATAATTAGCAACTACTTGTTCAAAATTTGCCACTTCTTCACCTAAAATGAAGCGACCTGATTTTAAGACGCGATCGATTGCCTCCTGAATTTCATTTTGAATGGCTTGATATTGTAAAGTTAAATCTAAAATTGGAATTTTAATTTCACTCATTTCAATCTTATCTCAACTGTCTCACCAGCCCGTCAAACGTTCCTCGCCAACAGGCTAACACTTTTTTCACTTTACCTCGTTGAGTGAACAAAAAGATCATCACTGACATTTTTAAGAGATAATTTAACCTTCGTCGCAGCGCCGAGAAACGATAACTTCCTTGGCTATAGTGCAAGACAAGTTGACGACTCCAACGGCTAAAAGCACGTGGTGTGGTTAAGTCTGTCCATAAACCGCCAAATTGACTCTGAAAACGAGGTCTGATTAGAGGAATAAATTTCTCATTTTCTTCTTTCACAAGCTGCGTATAAACACGCCTAGTTTCTTGGGTTACAGGAGCTTGCTTGAGCCGATGAATCAACAATTGAACCTAATTTAAAATCTTAGCCATGCTACTTATCTTTTCTTAAATAGTTGCGAGTTAATAATTATCTCAACTTGTTGTACAAAACTGTCTCGCGAGCATTCTAACTGAATCTTCTTTAAAGCCGAATTTCTCAAGGTTTCCCATATTTTTTGATCAGTATAGACTTCGGCGCATTTTTCTGCAAAACTTTTCGGGTCATCACCGACTAAAACTTCTTGCTGATCTTGCCAACCTAGTTGAGAAGCAATGATTGAAGTAGTAACAACTGGTAAACCATAAGCAGCAGCATGATGAACTTTAAAGGGAATTCCTGCTGCAAAACGAGTGGGTGCAACAAATACTCTCGCACGATTATATATTTCTTCTAGGGATTCTACTTGTCCTAATACCTGCAAAGAATCACTTTGTAAATCCCAAACTTCTTGACATTTATTAAAACCAGCAATAGTAAACTTTAATTCCTTTCCAATTATTTCTTGAAGTAAAGGCAATATTTCTTTCGCAAACCAGAAAATAGAATCAGCATTAGGAGAATCGATATCGTGAATCGCTCCCACAAAAACAATCCCTGTTCGCTCTTCAAACTTCTTTGGAGTAGGCTTTAAATCAACTGTATGTCCTAATGTATAAACTGAAGTTAGCCCCGTTTCAGTAAAATGTTTTCGCTCTTGTTCAGAAACAGTGACAATTGCATCAGCTTTTTCCGCAAGTTTAATTTCTGTTTTAACTAACCAATCTATCTCATTTTGAGAAACGCTTTTTCCTCTAGTTTGACGTTGGCTGACTTCTCGTAAAGCATAAATAGCTTCCGCATCATAAATAATCTGACTCTTTTCAAACCATTGAGGATGACGCTTTAAGATTAAATTTAAAATCTCCATATTATGGGGACGACTAATAAAAATTAAGTCATAAAAGTGAGCACGGTGATATAGAAATTCTTCCAATCCCCCAATCCCTTGATTAAGAACAACCTCAACCACTTTTGGAATATCTTTGTAAACGTCTTTCCAACTTTCTTCAGGAAAATTAAGAGGGTAAAACGTAACACAGTAATTTAAAGACACCAGAGCTTGTAGAATATCCCTTGATCTGGGAAATCCAGACCCGAGAAAGGCGTGAGGAACTCTATCATCAATAAACAAAATACGATTAGAAGAGGAAGCATGAATTCGTGCGAGAAAAATGTTTTCCTGAGCAGGCGGTAAATGATAATTAGCAAGTTGTTGAGAATGTTTTTGAGTAAAAATAGATTGATGAGCTTCCTGAAGATCAATAGCTGACTGATTTGATTGGGCGCTGGCAAACTCGAAGTGAATAATTGTTGCATTCGGCTCATAAACAACGCGCTTACCTCGCTCCCAAAGCCTTAGACAATAATCAGTTTCTTCATAATAAGCTGGTTTATAATCTTCATCAAATCCACCCATTTCTAAAAACAAGTTTCGTTCTGTTAGTAGAAAAGCGCCTGAACAATAATCTACGTCACGCTGGAACATATAGGGATAATTAAAGGGATTATCTCCTCTTCCATATCCTAAACAAGAACCATCATTCCAAATGATACTTCCTCCTTCTTGCAGCGTACCATCTAACAGGATAATTTTCCCCCCAACGGCTCCAATATCATTAGCGCTATTATAAGTGTCTAGTGCAGCAGATAATGTTCCTGGCAACATTTGAGCATCATTATTGAGCATGAGAAGAAAAGAGCCTTTTGCTACTTTTGAGGCTTGATTCATTGCTGCTAAAAAATGAAGGTTTTCCCGATTCAATATTTTCGTAACACCGAATAAGCGATCTAAAAGCATACCTGTTTGATCTTGTGAGCCATTATCAACTAAGATGATTTCGCAAGGATGCTCAGAATTTAGGGCGACTGTCATCAGAGAACGTAAACATTGGAATGTTAGCTCTGCTCTGTTATGTAAAACTAAAATAATACTGACTAAGGGATTTTCTGTTGTTGGAAAAGATATCTTTTTCCTAGATACCAAAAAGCTGTCTAATTCTACTTGATAGAGGTGGGATAGTTGTTTCTTGTAATTAATTTTCTGATTATTAATTGGCTCTGGCGATGTGGGAGTTTTTTGGGAACGATTCATCCATAATTTCCGCCAAAACTTAATTTTTCCTATCCATTGACGCTTTTTAATTGCTAATTTTGCCAGTGGAGAAAACCCTTGATTTGCTTCAGGAGTATTTGGCTGACTAGACAGAGAAACCTCTTCAGGATAGTGATTATTTTGCTTAATGGGCTTAATTGTCATCCACAACTGGCGCAACTTCCAAAATTTGGTGGTTTTCATCCATGTAATTTCTGCCTCAAGGGTCATAATTTTGTCTTGGGCTGCTTTGAGTTGTTCTTTCAGATTAAGTGTCTCTTGATCTTGCGAATTTGTCATTATTTATAGCACTCTTAGAGTCATTTCATTGGTAAAAAGGTTATTGATGGAAGCGCTCAAAATTCGAGGCTTTGCCATTTATTTGAGATGGCGATCGCTATTCAACTTTTACTAATCCCAGCCAAGATTTTACTCTAAACCATTTTTCCCTTAATTTCCAGAATTTACTGCTTTTCATCCCTTCAATTTCAGCATAAGCAAGATTTAATTCAGTTTGAGTGTCTTGGAGTTGAGTTTGAGTGTCTTGGAGTTGGGTTTGAGTGTCTTGGAGTTGGGTTTGAGTTTCTTTAAGCTGTTGAGACTCAAGATATAGGGAAGGAAGGTTTTGTTGAAAGCGGGTAGGAAGATGAAGGATTTGATAATAAAAGTCGATGGTTTCCTTTGCTGTCTTTGTCCAGTCAAACTCTTGAACTCGTTTTCTTCCCTTTTTAATTGCCCGATCGCGCTCTTGTTTATCTTCTATTAATTTAATCACAGTTGAGGCAATTTTTTCAATTTCTCCTGGATGAAAATAAATCGCCCCTTCTCCAGCTATTTCAGGAATACTGGTTAATTTTGATGCAATGACAGGACAATTGTTTGCAAACGCTTCTAAAGGAGGAAACCCAAATCCTTCAGAATTAGATAAATACAATAATACTCCAGCGTTTTGATACAATTTCAGCAACTCTTCGTCAGAGACATAATTGAGAAAAAAGATGTTTTCTTTCAGGGTTATATCTTCCTCTAAGTTTTCCTGTA
This sequence comes from uncultured Dactylococcopsis sp., assembly GCA_964463655.1. Lineage (GTDB taxonomy): Bacteria > Cyanobacteriota > Cyanobacteriia > Cyanobacteriales > Rubidibacteraceae > Halothece. The sequence goes on along the minus strand of CAYXDG010000013.1, from coordinate 8,946 downwards.
ACTGCTGTTTACTTCCCCCAAGCGCGATCGTATTGCCAACGATAACTAATTGATAATTATATCCTAATTTCTGTGTCTCTTTAAAGACTTTAACGGTTGCTTCTAGATTCTTATGTAAATAGTCGTTTCCAACAAATAATAAATATCGTTTGGGAGTAATTCCAGTTTCTTGGAAAAATGCTTGATCTAAATTAAAGGTAGAGTAATAGTTTTGATTAAGACCATGATAAACTGTTTTGATTCTTTCAGGGTCGATTAGATTATTTCCATGCTTCGCAAACGTATTATCCTCTAACAACTGACCCTTAATGAAATCAGAAATTGTAATCACACCATCCACACTGGTTAAAGATACTTGCATAATTAAATGATAGTATTCAAACCAGTGATTGTCTTCAAAATATAAAGGATTCTTCGCCAAGATAAAATCTTGCAATGTAATAATGATTCGTTTCGTGTATGGTCTCACTGCTGCTAAATTTAGCATTGGACTCCCCTGAAGCGTAATATGAAAAATATCCCAGATTTGTTGCTTCTGGTTTCCCTGTAACGTTGCTTCTTCAATCAGATTAGGAAAATGTTTAACGCCAAAAGTTTCCAAAACATTTTTGACATGATTTTCACGACCATTACTCACTAATAAATCGATTTGAATATCTGTTGCTTGTTCAGTATAGGCTTTAATTAGCTCAATCAAATATCTTTGATTTCCTGCAAATTTTTCATCTAGACAGCGCCCATCTAATCCGATTCTCAAACTCCGAATCTTAACTTGAATGTTATCCCAGATTTGAACCGATCTGTTTTTTTCATAAAATTGTATTAAATCCCAATAAAATGGATACTTTTGGCGTAGAATTTCTTGGTTGAATGCTTGACTTGTTGCATCAGAAATATCTCCAAGATGATAAATGAAGGTATCATCTGCCATAATATTACAGAGAGAATAACCAAGAACTCGTAAACAAAAGTCATCCTCGCTTCCGCCACTACGATTATACACTTCATCGAAACAACCTAAGAGATTGAAAGTCGTTCTTTTGATATACAAACAAAACCCATGACCGATTGGAACTTCTGGATAAAGACAAAAAGAATTCTCTTCAATTAACTTAGCAAAGGATGCAATATCATAATCTTCTGGTATTTCGTTAAATTCTCCAAATTCTGGAATTGAAAAAATTGTTGCATTATTAGAAAGAGGGGTGACTGTAGCGGTATTCTCTTTAAGATATGCAGCTTTTATTAATTTACTAATCCAATTTTGAGTAACAATGGTATCGCTATGAAGAAGAATGATATCATTTTCTTTTGAAAAATTGATTGCTTGATTAACTGTCTTGACAACTCCCTGATTGTTTTGATTTCTGTGGATTAAAACTGGGAATTGAGCGTTTTGCTTAATTTCTTCCAGATGAGTTGCTATATTGGGATCAGTGCTACCATCATCCAGTAAAATTAACCGCGCTTGATGATCAAAATGTTTAACGACGCTTTCTAAGCAATTCTTCAGTGCTGAATAGCCGTTAAAAATGGGAATAATGACATCAATTATTTTATTTTCTTGTTTGCTCATTTTTCTGAGTTACCATTCTTGTTTCATCAATGATTCTAGGTTACTAGATTGCTTTGAGTTTTTTCTTCAGCCAAAACCAAGTCTGACGGAGCTTCCAAAATTTACTGCTTTCCATTGCTTGAATCCATTGTTTTAAGGTCTCAATTTCTCTTTGTGCAGCAGTTAACGCCTGTTCTGTACTGTGTAAGGCTTCTTCTGCACTTTCTAAGGATTTATAGCGACTAGGAATGTATTCAGAATCCCCATAGGTTGCAAACCAATGATAATATGAATAATTGGGATCAGATGTCAAAAATGGGTCAGGGAAAAGGGTTTGTAAATCTTGTCGAGAGCGATAGAGTAAACGTTGCTCTTGAGTAATCATTTCTCCATTATCAAATTTTGTATAATAGCAGGGAATCTTTGCGAATTGTTCTTGACCATAATACTCGCATTCTTGTAAATACCATTGACGCAATTCAAATAAAACTGGGCTGTTTTTACCATATTTGTTAAGCATGAACTCTTGAGCGCCACTATCAAGTCCTGAGAAGTGATAAAAACAAATTGGTTCCCCGTTAATCTCAATACCTTTCTCTAAGTTTCCTGTGGCGTGACGATGGGTTAAATTCCATGTTGCGACATTATAAATCGGTTCTCTCAAAACGAGGTAATCGGAGAAAAAAGCAGGGGTCAAGTCAATCCACTTTTGATCAGTAAAGAGTCCATTGGGAGGATCGTCATAACAAAATTCTAAGCAGCGATCGCGCCACCAAGCAAGAAATTTTCTGCCATTTTCCGAGTTCCGAACGCCTAAAAAACCTAAATTAAATACTCCCACTTTCAGGCTATGAATTTCATTATCTCGAATGGCTTCTATATCTTGGTCTGGAATGGTTTGATGAGAGGTGAGTAAAACACTATGATCATCCAATTTCTGAAGCAAAGCATCTAGAGGAGAAAGAATGACAATATCAGGATCGAAAAATAAGAGTTTTTCACAGCGATATTGATCAAAAATCCATTCAAAGGCGAGTCCCTTAATCCCAGTACAGATTTCAATAACGTTGTGCTTAAACAGCCAAGATTTGAGATTGGGAATCCCTAACTCTTCTATCGTAATAATCGAGTCAAACGGTTCTTCTTCAAGGGAAAAGAAATCTGGAATTAAGTCACATAAAACTAAATGGAATTGAGCATTAGGATGAATTTTTTTTGCTGAATGTGCTAACACTCTCGCCTTGGGAAGATAATTGGCACTAATGCTGGTAAATAAATGAATGGCTGGTTCGTTCATTTTTGCTTGTTATCATTCTATTAAAAGAGACTTTGTTTCACTCGCATCCATAATTGTCTCATCTTCCAGAACTTACTGCTTTCCATTGCTGCGATCGCGTCCTCTAAGTTTTTAATCTTACCCTCTTTTTCGGCTAATTGAGTTTTAGCCTCAGCAAGGGCTTCTTTTGTCTGGGCTAATTGTTGGGTTAAGTCTCTTTCTGCTTGCTGAAGGACTTCTAATTTTGATTGCAATTGGAATTCCTTTTCTTGGGGGGATCGTAATTGCAGCCAGTTTTGAAGCAACCAACTGCGATCGAAGTCAGGGAACACTTCCCTGTTAAAAATACGCTTTTGAAGATTGCAACGGGCTTCTAATTGTTCATACATTTGGACGGATTCTGGGAAAAATTTTTGCAGGAGGGAAGCATAAGAAGATTGGGAAACCTGAGTGTGAAACAGTGAGGAATCGTAAATGTCAGGCTGAATGGAAAGAGTGATTCCAAATTTCTGCGCGATCGCGCTACATAAAACCTCACAATTCAAGCGGATATCTTCAATATTGAGGAGGAGACTTTTTTCTGGACAGCGATCGTAAAAATCCATAATCGCACGATTATAATTGAGCCAAATCTCTAGCGCTAAGTGGGGAGACACTTGGAAAATTGCATCTCCCCGCCGATAAAGGGAATCAACCACCTCCCAAGGCGCTCGATACAAAAAGATATATTTCGCTTCAGGTAACCGAGACTCCCAAAAGTCTAAAAAAAGAGTTCCTCGTGGGTCTTTCCAACCTGTAATTCCTGTGGCTTCTCGCTTGGCGGAAATAATCTCCTCCGCCTTGGTCAACCAAGGTTCAGGGATGTTGGTAACTTTCTGCAATTTCACCCACCCCGCAGAGGGAAGACCGTTAGCTTCCAAGACATTTTCATGAAAGCGCACCACTGCTAAATCTTCAAAATGTCCTTTAATATTTCCCTTGGTCGGAGGATTTAAGTTTTTGCCAATATCTACCCCCGCACTTTGTAGTAAAGAAGCAGTTAAAGATGTTCCAGAACGGTGCATTCCCGTAAGAATTAAGATGGGGGAAGTAGAATCAGACATAAGATAATACAGCTAAATTTCAATGAGATGGGGAGACTCAATGGTTTTGGCTTGAATCTGAAAGTCAACAATCGTAGTTGCTAACAGGTCAGTCTCTGCTTGGACGCGAAACATAGCTGCATCAATACAGCGATGCAAATAACTTTCTTGTCCATCTAACGATCCTACTACTCCCGCATTCAGGAAATAAACCCCCGGTAAAAGATAGCAATGAAACGTGAACTCCACCTGCATAATGGTTTTGGGCGTAATGACCTCGATCGCGTTATCAAGCGTATGAGAAGCACCACCGCCTAACTCCACGCCACTCATGGTTTTAATCAGCATTCCAAACCTGACATGATAAGCAGCTTCGGTGAAATGCACTTGGTAGGAATAAATATATTGTTGATTGCGAGTGATGAGATTGACTCTTTTTCCTGCTTGGTTTTTGAGGTGCGGCGATCGAATTTCGGCTCCCCGAGGAACATAGGATAAGGTACTTTTAGGAACTAAGTTAGGGTCATAATGGTCTTCACTGACAGAGACTGTTTTTAGCATAGCCTCTGCTTCCTTTTGATTTTCTTGGTCGGGATCGAGTTCTTTTATTTCTTTGCGAATTGTGGCCAGTTTATCTTCAGGAGCGTAGATTAGTTTATGATATTTAGAGACAATTTGTTTGGGTGTTCCTTGTAGTAAAATTTCCCCATGATCCATCAAAACAGCGCGATCGCACAGTTCAATAATTGAACTAGCGGAATGAGACACAAAAAGAACTGTTCCTCCACTTTTTTGAATCGCTTCAATGCGAGAGAAACATTTACGTTGGAACACTTCATCTCCCACCGCTAAAGCCTCATCAACTACTAAAATATCAGGCTCAACATTGATCGCAACCGCAAACGCCAAGCGCACGAACATCCCACTGGAATAAGTCTTGACAGGTTGGTCAATAAAATCTCCAATATCGGCAAATTCCGCAATCCGATTAAATTTCTCTTCTATTTCCTGACGGCTTAACCCCAAAATTTTGCCATTGAAAAAAACGTTTTGTCTCCCTGTAAATTCAGGATTAAAGCCACTCCCCAATTCTAATAGCGCTGAAATTCGTCCTTTTACATTGACGCTTCCAGTGGTGGGGGTTAATGTCCCGACTAAAATTTGTAAAAGCGTGCTTTTTCCCGAGCCATTTCGTCCGACTAATCCCCAAGTTTCCCCACGGGAAATCTCTAAGTTAATCTCTTTTAGCGCCCAAAAATCTTCCGCTCTTGATTGTTTGCGAAACAATAAATCTTTCAGGCGATCGCTGGGATGATCGTAACGCTTAAAACACTTCGAGACATTTTTTAAAGAAACTGCAATTTCGCTCATGCCAAGCCAATCACTGACAAACTCCATAGCATATTATCATATTTTGTCATCTTTTTTGTTCTGCTCACTCGGTCATGAAGCCAGATTAGACTTAATATAGCATTCTTTTTGGCAGTTTATCTTATAGCATTTTGAAGAGTTGGCACTACAGACAAACTTCCGAGTTAGAGATGATCCCTTTCTGGAGTGGCATAAATAACTAATGAATAACCATTAAATTTCCTTCCAGAAAAATGGCTTCTTGAGTGAGGTTTAAATTCTCAAGATGGACTTGTGAACCTAAATCAAATTCAATGGGCGCAATTTGATGATTGAAGTCTAATCCTTCAATTGTTACAGGAGAAATCAATAGAAGGTTAGGACTGGTTAGATGAACTTCTCCGACAATTAAAGTTGGTTGGGGTGATGAATTAATCGTTGTTCCTTGCAAAATAAATTGATTAGTTTTCAGTGTAATTTTGTCCCAATGAAAACGATCGAAAGTGTCCGTTTTGAGGAGTAACGCCAGAAAATCGTGAATCCCAGATTGAAGGAGAGATGAGGTTAAAGACTGATTGAGATGACTTTCACTCATACGAACTTTGCCTGCGATAGGAATAGGCTTTAAAGGTTGTAAGGGTTCACCTTTTAATAAACTGGAAAGGTTAATCTCAATATCCTGCGCGGTGAGAGAAATTTGATCAAACTGGAGACCTTGATAAATGGCAAACTCACTCCTTAGAATAACTTTGGGGATGATTCCCCTTAAAAATTGTTGGTCACTGCTGATTAAATGGAGTTCTAACCCTTGGACAGTTTCTAGTTGGGAAGTTAGCCAAACTCGTAACGCAGGGGTCAAAATGGTAGTAAGAAGATGACTCTTTTTCCAGAACATAATAGAATTGAATTGAGAATTAAAATTGGTTCATGATGCTTTGTTCTATCCAATGGGGGGAGGTAAGGGGACAAGGAGATGGGGTAAAAAAAAGAACAAACAATATCTCTGACAAAGGGTTGAATTGAAGATGGAGCGTGTGCAAAAAATTCTTTCTCAGCATGGGATTGCTTCCCGTCGTCAAGCGGAAAAAATGATGCTTGCGGGGAGAGTGGTTGTGAATGGAAAAGTGGCCCAATTGGGACAGAAAGTTAATTTAGAATGCGATCGCGTTACGGTTGATGGTAAACTCATTTCTTCTGATTATCGTCCTCAGCAAATCTATATTCTCATGAATAAACCTCTCGGTGTGGTTTCCACTTGTTCCGATCCTGAAAATCGCCCGACGGTTTTGGATCTCCTCCCAGCATCTCTCAAAAAAGGACAAGGATTGCATCCTGTGGGACGATTAGATATTAATTCTACAGGAGCGCTATTATTGACCAATGATGGGGATTTAACCCTGCATTTAACTCATCCTCGATATCATTTACCTAAAACTTACCGAGTTTCCCTCAAAGGCAATCCGCCAGAATCTGTGTTAAAACAATGGCGGAAAGGGGTAATACTTGATTGCAAAAAGACCTTACCCGCCCAGATCAAAGTCATTAAACAAGGGACTGAAAAAACCTTGTTAGAAGTGATTCTTGTTGAAGGGAGAAATCGACAAATTCGCAGGATTGGGGAACAGTTGGGATTTCCAGTGTTAACGATTCATCGTTGCGCGATCGGCTCCCTTAGTTTATTCTCTGATCCATCCTTATTAAAATGTGGCAGTTATCGTTTTTTATTTACTCAAGAAATTAAATATCTCAAAAATCCTACAGACTAAGCTGTAATTAATTGATACTATGTTTACTGAAAAGAAGCAAACCCTACCTATGAATCCTCAAGCAGAACAAGCGGAGAAACTCAAAGAAATTGGATTGCAGATGCGCCAAATGCGTGAAGAAAAATCCATTTCCATTGATGAGGTAGCGACCAAAACTCGGATTCAAGCACGGTTACTTGTCGCCATTGAAGAGGGCAACTTAGATCACCTTCCCGAACCTGTTTATATTCGAGGTTTGATTAAGCAATTTGCTGAAGTGCTGGGTTTAAATGGGACAGAATACGCTAGCGCTTTCCCAACGGGACAACAAACCAACGTTATCAAACCCTCTTGGCGACAACTCCCCGCAGCGCAATTGCGTCCTCTCCATCTTTATGTGATTTATATTTTATTAGTCATTGCTTCGGTGAGTGGTTTATCGTACATAATCGAGCAGCGATCGAGCCAAGAAGCAACCAATAACCAGAATGTAACAGAAGAGGTAATTCCAGAGCCAAATCCGAGTAACACTGAACCGCAGTTAGCTACGACTTCCACATCTTCCCCAGAAAAACCCGATCAATCTGCTCAAACCTCTCCAGTAGAGGTTAAAGTTTCCCTTAAGCAAGATTCTTGGGTGAGAGTGGTTAGTGATGGGAAAACCCTGTACGAAGGAGTCCTCTCCGCAGGAGAAAAGCAAAGTTGGACTGCCCAACAGGAGTTAACCCTTCGCGCTGGGAATGCTGGGGGAGTGGTTGTGGAATACAATCAACAAGCGCCAACTTCCTTGGGAGCATCTGGAGAAGTGAAAACTGTGACTTATTCTCCTGAAAATTAGCTTAGAGAGCCATCAGCAGTTTCCAAGACAAAACCAGCATCTTGTATCATTTGCCAATCTTCTTGGGGGGTTTGTCCTGGCGTTGTTAAGTAGTCCGCGACAAAAATGGAGTTGGCGGGATATAACCCCAGTGGCTGCAAAGACCGTAAATGCACTTCTCGCCCCCCTGCAATGCGAATTTCTCGTTCTGGGAGGAGAAAACGATATAAACACAGCACTCGCAAGCAAAATTGAGGGGAGAGGGGATAGGGGTGGTTTTTTCCGAAAGGAGTTCCTGTAATGGGGATGAGGAAGTTAACGGGAATGCTTGTGATGTCTAACTCTCTGAGGGCGAGGGCTAAATCAATAATATCATCAAGGGATTCTCCCATGCCGATAATGCCCCCTGAACAGGTGGTCATTCCTGCTTGTTTGACTTGGTTAACCGTTGCTACGCGATCGCTGTAGGTGTGGGTGGTACAGATTTGAGGATGATAATGTTCGGAGGTGTTTAAGTTATGATTAACGCGATCGACCCCAGCTTTGGCTAACCGTTGCGCTTGGCTTTCGTTCAATAATCCCACACAAGCACAGACTTTGAGGTGGTATTGCGCTTTAATCGTGGTCACCGCTTCACACACTTGCGTGAGGAGAGATTCGGTGGGAGTCCGTCCTGATGTTACCAGACAGAATGTTCCCGCCTTGAGTTCCGCTGCTTGTGCTGCTGCATTGAGGATTTTTTCTTTGGCTAAGAGGGGATATTTTTCAATCTCCGCTGTGGAAATCTTGGACTGAGAGCAATAGTGACAATCTTCGGGACACAAGCCACTTTGAGCATTTAAAAGAAAATGAAGGCGCACCCGATTTTCCCAGTAGTGATGGCGGATACGATACGCAGCAGCCAATTGTAAGAGCAATTCTTCTTGAGGAGCAGTTAAAACGGCTTTTGCTTCTTCTTTTGTGAGACAGTCTCCAGCGATCGATTTCGTCGCGAGAGTATTCCAATCCATTGTGGTCATCTTTTCTTCGTGCTGGAGACTCCCTCTATACCGAAGGTTAGGGGGAGAGGAAAGCACGTCCTCCATTTAATGTGTTTACAATTAAGTTTGTTGAACGTTTTA